>NZ_JBHWEB010000068.1:7373-54102 GCF_042734395.1 Amycolatopsis sp. NPDC059657
TTTCTCGTGGTTGTTGGGTTTTTTTTTTCTTTCTCTTTCTTGTGCCTCCCGTGCTTCGTCGTGGTGGGCGGGGGCCCCGCGCTTCCCCCCGTCGGCAACACTCACGACCATGCAGCCAAGGCCGAACTCGAAGGGCACGGTGATCACGTTGGTCATCGTGCTGGTGCCCGTGCTGGCCTTGATGGCCTACGGCGCCTTCGTCGTGTTCGTGCAGGGGATGGGCAGGTCCACGATTCCCGACTCGCCACCGCCTACCGGCCCGCCCGACCGGTACGCGGTGTTGCCCGTGTGCACGTCGATCTCGGCCAGGATCTCCGGTCTGCCCCCGCTGGTCACGCGCGAGGAGGGTTTCTCGCCGGACGGCGGCCCGAGCTTCGTCACCTCATGCTCCTGGTACGAGTACGGCAAGCCCTCGCGCAGCGTCTCCCTTTATCTGTCGGCTTCGGACGTTCAGGGAAGCGGGTCCGGTGAGGACACGGCGAGGGGCCGTTTCGGTGGTGTGCCGGGGGAGAACTTCGAGCAGATTCCCGGCCTGGCCGTGGCCGCTGCCTTCTACGACGAGCCGGGCCGGCCCGAACAGTGCTGGATCAAGCTCTACCAGGGAAACGTCTTCGCGCAGCTCAGCGTGAACGGCGACCCGAACAAGGCGACCTGCCGGGCCAGCGTCAAAAAACTGGCCGAAGGGGTCACCGAGGCGCTGAACTAGGCCCTTCGGCGCACACGGAGTCCTCAAAGGACTTAAAGTGCTGTGCATGCAGCCAGGACCGCCGTATCAGCAGAACCCTTATGGGGGCCAGCCAGGCTACCCGCAGCAGGGTTATCCCCAGCAGGGCTATCCGCAGCCCGGTTACCCGGGCTACCCGCCGCCGAAGAAGGGGATGAGCGGCGTGACGATCGCGCTGATCATCGTCGGCGCGCTGGTGGTCGTGTCCGGGCTCGGCGTCGGCGCGTTCTTCCTGATCGACGGCAACTCGTCGAGCAGCTCGGCCGGCCCGACGTCGACCGTCAAGACCGGGCCGCCTGACAAGTACACGACGCTGCCGGTCTGCACGGCGATCGGGGCCAAGATGTCCGGCATGCCGAAGCTCGAAGTGAACAAGCAGGAGCCGGCGAGCACTTCGGACACCGACATCACGCAGACCGTGCTCGACTGCGAGTGGCGTGAGCCGGGCAAGTCGTCGGGATCGGTGATCCTGTACATGTCGACGTCGAAGCGCAACGGCTCCGGCGACGGCGAGGAGTCGGCGAAGTCCGAGTTCGAGGTCTACTCGCGGGACAACTCCGAGCCGATTCCCACGCTCGGCGCGACCGCCAAAGCCGCCTACCAGAGCTACCCCGACAACCCGTCGCTGTGCTCGATCCGGTTCTACCAGGGCAATGTGTCCGGCAACGTCATGGTCGGCGGACCGGACGGCAATCCCGTCGACGTGAGCAAATGCCGCGCCAATGCCAAGAAACTCACCGAAGCGACCTCGTCGGCGCTGGGCTAGGCCATCGCGTCGCTGGTCGCGTAGAGCGTCTCGACCAGGTTCTCGCGCGTGCCGGGCAAGAAGTTGATCATCGACTCGCCCGACACGTAGGTGAGCACGCGGCCTTCGCGGGCCACGTCGACCACAGTGATCGGGGAACTGCGCCGTTCTCCTGAGCTGGCGTAGAGCTGATGCATCCCGGAACGCGGCGCGGCCATCAGCGTGCGCACGCGTTCGGCCGCGTCGTAGCCGGTCGGCATCTCGAAGTCGTAGCCTCGCTCGGCGGCGTACTCGGACTTCGGAATGGCGACCGGGTCGAGGCCTGCTGGTCGTGCGCTCGGCAGCGCGTCGACCAGCGACTCGGCCGCGTACTCGGCGGGCAGGCTGTCGATGCGCACGACCTTGTCCTCACGCAGGAGCCTGACCGCGGAGTGCCCGTCGATCGCCACGAGCACCCCGCCGGTCTCGCCGGTCGTGACGTCGCCCGCCCACGCGGTGAACTTCCGCCGCCCGCTCGCCAGCACGGCGAGCGTGTCACGGAAGTCATGCGTGAGCGTGCCGCCCGCGGCGACCCCGACCTCGGCGAGGACGTCGAGCACCTTGTCCTCGAAGCGATGCTTGGTGTCGCCCGACATCCAGCTCTCGACCATCCCGATGACCGCGGGCGGCGTGCCGAGGTTCTCCCACTCCCACGCCTGCAGGAAGGCGAGTTTGGGCAGCAGCAACGGTTTCATGCGCCGATGACCGGAGGCGCGGTCTTCGCGTCGGTGCCGAAGACACTCTCGGGATCCGCCTCGACGAGGTAGGACGGACGCTGGTGCTCGGTGTCCTCTTCGCCCTGTCCCTTGGCGCCGCCGGGCATACCACCCATCCCGGGAGCGCCAGGCCTGCCGCCACGACCGGCGTTGCCACCGGCCGGTCCGCCACGGGCCGCGCCCTCGCCGGGCATTCCGGCGCCCGATCCCTTGCCCGCGCCCATGTTCTGTCCCGCGCCGCTGCTCGAGCCGCCGCCCGACCCTGTTCCGAAGCCGCGGGTTCCACCCGTTCCCGCGCCCGATCCCGTGCCTGTGCCCGGCCCGAAGTTCGAGTTCAGGTACTGGTTCGGATTCCGGGTGCTGTCGTACTGGCCGACCGGGACCTGGGTCTCGTGCGGCAGCGGCGGCGTGGCCGTGGTGGGCGGTTTGTAGCTGGAGGTCTTGGTGTCGTCGGGCGGCATGAGCCCGTTGGGCCGGTCCTCGGAATACAAGAGCGGGTAACCGGGATCGCCGGGTCGGACGGTCTGTTTTCCGGTCTCTTCGCTGCTCTTGCCTGTGGTTTCGTGCTTGCCAGGGTTTTCCGGCGGTGTCTTCTTGCGCGGGGGAGTCGGCGGCTCTTCCTTCTCGAGCTTGAAATCGCCGCCCTGGTCGTCGGTGAGCTGCCCGTAGTCGGTGGTCATCGCGGGCTTGTTGGCATCGGTCTGCGCGGCATAGGTGTTGTAGCGCTGGAGGTTCTCCTGCACCTTGCGATTGCGCTCTTCGATCGCGTCCTCGGTGTCGGTGTCCCAGGGCGTCGCCTTGTCCCAGAACCCGCGCTCAGGCGCCTCGTTGGTGACATCCTTGTGCAAAGTGTTCTTCAGCGAGTCGAACTGGTGAATCTGGTCCTGCACGATGTTCGAGTTGTTCCGCAGCGACTCACTCGCCGAGGCGGCCGTGGTGGCCAGCGGCTCGACGTAAACCCGGGCGGCATCGGACGACTTGCCTGTCCAAGCGGACTCGAGAGCCGACATCATCTGCCTGCTGTCGGTCTCGATCTGGTCCTGCTGACCCGATTGCGCCTGCCCGATGTCCCGCGCACGCTGCAGCGTGGCGGTGCCCTTGCCTTCCTGGATCTGCTTGACCAGATCACCGGGGCCACCGCCGACGTTCCGGTTCCCGCCGAGCACCGCGTTCCAGGCGCCTGCGAAGTCACCCTGGGAGATCTCGTTGAGCGCGTCGACGCCGCGACCGACGGCTTCGACGACACCGTCGCCGACGGCCTCGGCCACATCGGCGATATCGTCGAAAATGCTCATCAAGCCCTCCCCTTGATGTTGGTCATCACCCGATCAGCCACGTCACGTCCACCTTCGCAGGCGTCGATACCCTTGTTGCGGGCGCTGTCGCCGAGTTGCAGGTCGACGGAGTAGGTCAGCGTGTCCGAGATGCCGACATCGAGGTGACAATTGTCCCTGACACCCGGATTGTCGCCAGGCGCGAGATAGCCGACAATCGGATAGCCCTGAACCGGCTGCAGGTTATCGACCCAGCGTGCGGCTTTGGGCTTGATATTCTTGTAGGTGAGTGCGAGCCCGCCGTTGTCCTTGGTGTGGAAGAAAACAGTGATCCCGGCCCCGCTTCCAGCGGCATTGTCCCAATCGCATTTGGGGCCTAGAACGTTCTCGCCCGGTTTGGCTGGATCCGGAGTTCCGATGAAGCTCTTCACATCGTTGGGCGTAAGCGCCACATCGCAGGGGTTTCCTTCAAGCACCTTTGCCGGCAAGGGGTTTTGGACTTTTGGTACCTCACTCGCCGCGCCATCCGGCTCAGCGGACGTCGAGGCGGGTGCAGGTGTTGCCGTACCTGGAGTGCCACTGCCATTGCAGCCCGCGAGTCCTGCGCCTACGAGGAGTAGGCCGACAATGATTGATGGGTGCAAGCGGGTCACTCGAACTGTCCCTTCGGGGCGGCTTTGGCCGCGTCAGCGGCATCTTCGTCGGCTTCGATGGTTCGACCGAGCGCAGTGCTGAGCTTCTCGATCAGCCGACGGTAGCGAACTTGCTGGATCCGCAGGTGGCCGAGATAGTAATTGCCCGCGTCGACGGCGGTGCCGGTGAAACTCACGCTCTGTGGGTCGTCGCCGGGCGGATCGATCCTCGCGATGTCCGCTGCGTCCACAAGCTGTTGGCGGATCAATTTGCTAGTGGCCTTGGCCTTTACGAGCAGCGATTCCATCTCGGACTTGCTCATCGAGAAGCCGCCGCTCGGGGCACCACCGCCCGGCGCCGCCGTCATCCCGTCCGAAACCCAGAAATGCATTCCGGACAGGAAGCCGCTCCCGTCATCCAACATGTCGCTCTCCCCTGCGCTGTTGTGATCGCACCGAGGATAGCCGCTCGATCACCGCGAGTGGGCATGAATGACCAAAGATCGGCTCACACACTTCCGCACAACGAAAACGCCCCGGCCGGAGTACCCGGCCGGGGCGTTTCACGACTTGCCTGGTTACTCGAAGGCCTTCGCGAGGATCGCCTTCTGCTCGACCTCGTGCACCTTCGACGAGCCCGCCGACGGCGCCGCCATCGGACGGCGCGAGATGACCTGCAGGCCCGAGAGGACCTCCGGGAACTTACGGGGCAGGTTGAGACCGAAGAACGGCCATGCGCCCTGGTTCTCCGGCTCCTCCTGGACCCAGGCGATCTCGGTCGCGTTGGTGTAGCGCTCGAGCGCCGCCAGCAGCTTCTTCTTGGGCAGCGGGTAGTACTGCTCGATGCGCACGATCGCGACGTCGTTCGCCTCGCGCTTGGCGCGCTCGGCGACGAGCTCCCAGTAGAGCTTGCCGGAGGTCAGGAGCACCTTGCGGGCCTTCTCCGGAGCGACCTCGACGTCGTCGATGACCGACATGAACTTCGTCGCGCCGGTGAAGTCGCCGACCGCCGAGGTGGCGGCCTTGTTGCGCAGCATCGACTTGGGCGTGAAGACCACCAGCGGGCGGTTCACGCCGTCCAGCGCGTGGCGGCGCAGGAGGTGGAAGTAGTTCGCCGGGGTCGACGGCACCGCCACCGTCATCGAGCCCTCCGCGCACAGCTGGAGGAACCGCTCGATGCGGCCGGAGGTGTGGTCGGGGCCCTGGCCCTCGTGGCCGTGCGGCAGCAGCAGCACGACGTCGGAGCGCTGGCCCCACTTGGCCTCGCCGGACGAGATGTACTCGTCGATCACGGTCTGCGCGCCGTTGACGAAGTCACCGAACTGCGCTTCCCACATGACCAGCGCCTCGGAGTTGGCCACCGAGTAGCCGTACTCGAAGCCGACCGCCGCGTACTCGGACAGCGCCGAGTCGTAGATCATCACGCGGCCCTGGCCGTCGGCCAGGTTCTGCAGCGGCGAGTACTCCTGGCCGGTCTTGCGGTCGATGAGCACCGAGTGCCGCTGGGTGAACGTGCCGCGGCGCGAGTCCTGGCCGGACAGCCGCACCAGGCGGTTCTCCATCGCCAGCGAGCCGAACGCCAGCAGCTCGCCGAACGCCCAGTCGATGCCGCCTTCGCGGGACATCTTGTGGCGGCGCTCCATGACCGGCTTGACGCGCGGGTGCGGCGTGAAGCCTTCCGGCACGTTGACGAACGCGTCGCCGATGCGCTCGACGGTCTCGTTGGAGATCGCCGTCGGCACCTTCGCGGGGACCTGCTGCTCTTCCTCGACCGACGGGCTCGCCTTGGCCGGGTGCTTCTCCAGCTCGCGGACCTCGTTGAACACGTGCTCCAGCTGGCTGGAGAAGTCGCGCAGCGCGGCCTCCGCCTCGTCGACGGAGATGTCGCCTCGGCCGATCAGCGACTCGGTGTAGGTCTTACGCACCGAGCGCTTCGTGTCGATGATGTCGTACATCGCGGGCTGCGTCATCGACGGGTCGTCGCCCTCGTTGTGGCCGCGGCGGCGGTAGCAGATCATGTCGATCACGACGTCCTTGTGGAACTCCTGGCGGTAGTCCACGGCCAGCTTGGCCACCCAGTGCGCGGCTTCGGGGTCGTCGCCGTTCACGTGGAAGATCGGCGAGCCGATCATCTTCGCCACGTCGGTCGCGTACTGCGACGAGCGCGAGTGCTCGGGCGCGGTGGTGAAGCCGACCTGGTTGTTGACGATCACGTGCACGGTGCCGCCGGTGCGGTACCCGCGCAGCAGCGCGAGGTTCAGCGTCTCGGCGACGACGCCCTGGCCCGCGAAGGCCGCGTCGCCGTGCATCAGGACCGGCAGCACGGTGAAGCCGGAGCCACCCTTGTCGAGAAGGTCCTGCTTGGCGCGGACGATGCCCTCGAGCACCGGGTCGACGGTCTCCAGGTGCGACGGGTTCGCGGTCAGCGACACCTTGGTCTCGCCGTCGCCGAACATCCGGAAGTACTTGCCCTCGGCGCCGAGGTGGTACTTCACGTCACCGGAGCCGTGCGCCTGGCCCGGGTCGAGGTTGCCCTCGAACTCCTGGAAGATCTGCGCGATCGGCTTGCCGACGATGTTGGCCAGCACGTTCAGGCGGCCGCGGTGCGGCATGCCGATGACGACCTCGTCGAGCTCGTGCTCGGCCGCCTTGTCGAGCAGCGTGTCGAGCAGCGGGATCGCCGTCTCGCCGCCTTCGAGCGAGAACCGCTTCTGGCCGACGTACTTGGTCTGCAGGAAGGTCTCGAACGCCTCGGCGGCGTTGAGCTTCGACAGCACGTACTTCTGGACGGCGGGGTCCGGCTTCTCGTGCGGCACCTCGACGCGGTTCTGGATCCAGCGCCGCTCCTCGGGGTCGAGGATGTGCGTGTACTCGATGCCGACCGTGCGGCAGTACGAGTTGCGCAGCACGCCGAGGATGTCGCGCAGCTTCATGCGCTCCTGGCCGGCGAAGCCGCCGACCGGGAACTCGCGGTCGAGGTCCCACAGGGTGAGGCCGTGGCTGAGCACGTCGAGGTCGGCGTGGCTGCGCTGGCGGTAGTTCAGCGGGTCGGTGTCGGCCATCAGGTGACCGCGCATCCGGAACGCGTCGATCAGCTCGATCACGCGGGCGGTCTTGTCGACCGGGCCGTCCGGCAGGTCGGCGACCCAGCGGATCGGCTCGTACGGCAGGCGCAGCGAGGTGAAGACGTCGTCGTAGAAGCCGTCCTCGCCGAGCAGGAGCTGGTGGATCCGCTTGAGGAACTCGCCGGACTCCGCACCCTGGATGATGCGGTGGTCGTAGGTCGAGGTGAGCGTCATGATCTTGCTCACGGCGAGGTCGACCAGCGTCTTCTCGCTGGTGCCCTCGAACGCGGCCGGGTACTGCATGGCGCCGACGCCGATGATCGCGCCCTGGCCCGCCTGCAGGCGCGGCACCGAGTGGTTGGTGCCGATGCCGCCGGGGTTGGTCAGCGAGATCGTGGTGCCCGCGAAGTCGTCCGCGGTCAGCTTGTTGTTGCGGGCGCGCTTGACGATGTCCTCGTACGCCTGCCAGAACTGCATGAAGGTCATGTTCTCGGTGGCCTTGATCGAGGCCACGACGAGCGTGCGGGCGCCTTCCTTGCCCTTCATGTCGATCGCGAGACCGAAGTTCACATGCTCCGGCGTGATCGCGAACGGCTTGCCGTCGATCACCTGGTAGTGCCGGTTCATGTTCGGGAAGTCACGCAGCGCGCGCACCATCGCGTACCCGATGAGGTGCGTGAAGGAGATCTTCCCGCCACGGGTCCGCTTGAGGTGGTTGTTGATGACGATGCGGTTGTCGGCCATCAGCTTGGCCGGGACCGCGCGCACGCTGGTCGCGGTGGGCACGGACAGCGAGGCGTCCATGTTCTTCGCGATCGCGGCGGCGGCGCCGCGGAGCTGCTTCGACTCCGGCTCTTCCTTGGCCGCGGGTGCGGGCTTCGCCGCCGCTGGCTTCGGCTCCGCCTTGGGCGCGGGAGCCGGTGCCTTGGCAGGCGCCGGGGCGGCGGCCTTGGCAGGCGCGGGCGCAGGTGCCGCGGCCTTGGCGGGTGCCGGGGTGGCGGGCTTCGCCGCCGGCTTTTCCGGTGCTGGTGCGGCGGGCGCGGCGGCCTGGCCGTTCCCCGAGCCCGCTGCCTGCGTCGGCGTGAAATCCGCGAAGAAGTCATGCCACGCGGCATCTACTGAGGAGGGGTCGGCCAGGAACTGGTCGTACATTTCCTCGACCAGCCACTCATTGGGGCCGAACTGTGACGCAGGGCTGCTGCTGGACACGGCTTGGGCTCGCCTCTATCCGTCTCGATCTTGAAGTCCGTTGATGCGCCTACCAGGCTAACCCCCTCCGCTACGCGCGTGTTACGGAACTGGCATGTGTGAGGCGTGGCGCACTGTGATGGGGATGACTGGGTCGATCCAGATGGGGGATGGACGTCACATCGCGTGATGATGCAGCCTGCAAGGGAACCGGCGGATCGCCAGGTACGTCACAGGTTCCGGCCGAGAGGGGGAGTGGTGTCCGACTTGTCTGACGTCGAGCGGATGGTCGACGACTGGGAGCGCGACGCGGTCGCCAAGTCGCAGCGGTACGAGGCGATGCAGTCGCAGGTCCAGCAGATCTCGATCACCGAATCAGTGGCCAACGGCGCGGTCGCCGTGACGGTGGGTCACAACGGGTTGCCGACCGCGATCAAGATGACCGAAGGCGTCCGCGCCATGACGCCCGACGAGATCGCCGCCAACGTCATGAAGGCGATCCAGAAGGCCCAGTCCAAATACCCGGAGCGCATGGCCCAGATCGTCGCCGAGACGGTCGGCGACGACGACACGTCGCGCCACATCGTGGCCACCGCGGTCGACAACTTCCCGGCGGCCCCGCCGGAGGACGAGCCGCAGCAGGCCCCCGAGCCACCCCGCCGCCAGCTGTTCGAAGCCGCCGAAGAGGAGCCACCGCCGCCACCCGCGCGCCCGGCCCCGCCCGCGCCGCCCCGGCCGACCCGTCCGGCACCGCCCGATGACGACGACTTCGGCGACCAGTCGTTCCTGCGAAGGGATTGATCCAGATGCCAGACGGTGGATATCGCGTACTGGGCGACGAGCTCGGCGGCCACGCGGGCAAGGTCGACGGCTTCGCCGACCGCATGAAGACGGCGGTCGAGGCCGCCCAGCAGGTCACCATGGACAACAGCGCGTACGGCGTCATCTGCCAGCCGTTCGCGATGATGCTCGACCCGTTCGAGCAGATGGGCGTGCGCGCGCTCCAGACCGCGTCCGAGTCGATCAACGGCACCGCCGCCAAGGTCCGCGACGCGGTGTCGGCCTACGAGAAGCAGGAAGACGCCACGGCCGAGGCGCTCAAGAAGGCCGGGCCGGTCTACTGAGGGGGCTTTGAATGCCTGAGGGGAATCCGCTCGTCGCGCAGGCGCAGTCGCAGACGACCGGAGTGACGGGGATCGGGATCCTGGAGTCGGCCAACGACCTGGCTTCGGGTGTGAAGGACGGCTCGTGGGTCGAAGGCGGCCTGGGCGCGGTCGGCGTCGGCCTGGAGGCGCTGTCGCTGGTCGTCGATCCGATCGGGACACTCGCGCAGTACGGGGTCTCGTGGCTGATCGAGCATGTGAAGCCCCTGAAGGACTGTCTTGACTGGCTGGCCGGGAATCCGCCGGTCATCCAGTCCTTTTCGGACACCTGGGCGAACGTGGCCCGCGAGGTCAACGCGATCGCGGGCGACCTGTCCAATGAGGCCAAGGGCGGGACAGCGGGCTGGTCGGGCGCGGCAGGCGACGCGTACCGGGGCGAGGTCGCCGAGCAGGTCGACGCGGTCGCGGGCGCGGCGTCGCTGTGCGACGGCATCTCGACCGGCGTGATGGTCATGGGCCAGGTCGTGGCGGCGGTACGCGAGACCGTGCGCGACCTGATCGCGACCTTGGTCGGCAAGCTGATCACATGGGCGCTCGAGGAGGCGTGCACGCTCGGCTTCGCGACGCCGCTGGTGGCGGCGCAGGCGACGGCGGCGATCACGTCGACCATCTCGAAGGTCTCACAGGTGATCCGGAAGCTGGTCAAGACGATCAGCAACGTGGGGCCGAAGGTCCGCAAGATCGTCGACAAGCTCGGCGAGATCATCGAGAAGCTCTCGAAGCTGGGCAAGAAGCTTGGTAAGCGGGCTGACGGGACGTCGCCTTCGGCAGCTCGGAAGGCCGGGAAGTCCGATGTGGACGCTCCGAAGGAGCACACCAGCCCATCGAGTGCGCATGACACCGATGGCACATCGCCTTCGTCAGCCACGAAACACAGCAGCGCCGACACCACCCCGTCTTCGTCCAAACCGGACGATGCTGGTCCAGGCGCCGGGACACATGGCTCCCGTGGCGACGGGGCCGGTACTTCGGAAAGTGCGACTCGGCCGGGCTCCGCGCGGGACCAGGCCGCGAACCCGCGAGATACCGCGACACCGCTCGATGGGCGGTTCTGCAAGAACGATCCCATCGACGTCGCAACCGGCGAGATGGTGCTGGGGCAGGTCGATGTGGATCTGCCGGGGCTGTTGCCGCTTGTGCTGGAGCGAACGCACGTTTCGTCCTATCGAGCAGGTCGATTGTTCGGCCCATCCTGGGCCTCCACTTTGGATCAACGGCTGGAGATCGACGAGCTGGGTGTCTGCTACGTCGCGCCAGACGGGGTGATCCTGGTCTACCCGCACCCGGCCTCCGATGACCAGCCGGTACTGGCCGTCGAAGGCAAGCGTTGGCCGCTCGTGCGGGCTTCCACCGGTGAATATCGAATCGAACAGGCCGAACTCGGGCGCACGCTGCACTTCGCGAGTGTCGATGCCGGAGTCGCCAGGATGGTCGCGCTCGACGATCGCAACGGCAATTCGATGCGATTCGACTATGCCGGCGCGACCATCGTGGGAGTTCGCCACTCCGGCGGCTACAGGATACGCGTCGGAACTCACGACGGCTTGGTCGTGAATCTCGCGCTCGCGCCGGAAAACGGAACCGAGGTTCTGTTGACCGGGTATCAGTACAACGCAAGGAACCGCCTTGTGGCAGTACAGAACTCGTCCGGTTCGCTGATTAAATTCGACTATGACGACGATGGTCGAATCACTCGCTGGGTGGACCGTAACGGTCGGTGGTACCGGTACCTGTACGACGCTGAAGGGCGTTGTGTGGCCAACGAAGGCGAAGGTGGGTTCTTGAGTGGAACCTTCACCTATGACAGAACAAACCTGCTCACCAGGTTTGTTGACTCGCTGGGAAATCAGAGCACCTTCCACCTCAATGAACGCAATCAGATAGTCAAGGAGGTCGCGCCAGAAGGTGGAGTGGTTCTGCGTGAGTGGGATCGATATGACAGATTGCTGTCACGTACGGATGAGCTGGGTCGCACTACGCGATTCCGCTATGACGACAATGGTCGCATAGTCGAGCTGATTCACCCTGATGGCTCTGCAAAGAAGATTTGGTACGGTGAGTCCGGTCTCCCGGTCACCGTGATCGACCCTGATGGAGCGACCTGGCGCCAAGAGTACGACGAACGCGGAAATCTGGTCTTGGTAGAGGATCCTGTGGGAGCGATCACGCGCTACCGGTATGACGACCGTGGCGGCGTAGTGGAGATCATCGACGCGCTCGGGCAGGTGCTCGTGTTCGAGTCCGATTCGTTGGGGCTGACCAGCTCTGTCACTGATATGCATGGTGCTACCACGCGGTACTACCGTGATCAGTTCGGCAGGCCGACCATGATCGTCGACGCAGTGGGCGGTGAAACGCGGTTCGCGTGGACGGTCGAGGGAAATCTCACCTCGAGGGTACTGCCAGGCGGTGAGGCGGAGTACTGGCGGTATGATGGTGAAGGGAACCGAACAGAGCACGTTGATGCTGTAGGCAACCGTACTGTCAGTGAATTCACGTGTTTCGATCTGGTGCGCGCCGAGACTCGTGCCGACGGTTCTCGTCTCGACTTCGAGTACGACACGAACTTGAACCTGACCGCGGTGACCAATGCTGCAGGGCAGGTCTGGCGCTACCACTACGATCCAGCGGGTCGCCGGGTCGAAGAAGTCGACTTCGACGGCCGCCGGATCACGTACGCCCATGACGCGGCGGGGCAGTTGATAGAGCTGGTCAATGGTGCCGGTGAAGTGGTCGAATTCGAATACGACCTGATGGGCAACCTGATCGCTCGCCGCTCGTCGGAGGGTGTGTCCACCTTTGCGTTCGATCGGGCAGGCCGTATGGTTCAGGCGGCGAACTCCGATGCCGAGATCGAGCTCGAGCGCGACGCGCTGGGGCGGATTCGTGCCGAGGTGGTCAATGGCAGGCGGCTGGAGTCCCACTATGACCTGCTAGGCAGGCGCACGCGCAGGCGCACTCCATCCGGACTTGAATCCGAGTGGGCTTACGAAGGGTCCGCGCGTCCCTCCTCGTTGCTCACCGCAGGGCGGACGTTCACGTTCGGCTACGACCTCGCGGGCAGGGAGATCGAGCGTCTTCTCGACACCGGAACGATCGTCGCGCAGAGCTGGGACAGCAACCACCGGCTTGTGTCGCAGACCGTATCGACGGTGCGCGGTCAGTCGCCTGAATCCGGTGTGCGTGCGAAGGTCTTGCAAGGCCGCCGCTATCGCTACCGGCAGGACGGCTTCGTTCGAAGCGTGGATGACCAGAACCGTGGCAGGCGTGAGTACACGCTCGACCAGGTTGGCCGGGTTACCGCGGTGCGGGGAGCAGGCTGGGTGGAGCAGTACGCCTACGACGTGACGGGCAACGTCACCAATGGCTCGTGGCCTGCCCATGATGTCGCGGCGCAGGGGCCACGTGAGTATCGGGGGAATCTGCTGGAGCGAGCGGGTGGCACGCTGCTCCGGCATGACTCTCAAGGGCGGCTGGTCCAACGTAGTAAGAAGCGGCTGTCCGCCAAACCTGCGACCTGGAACTATGCCTGGGATTCCGAAGATCGGCTGGTCGGCGTCGTAACTCCTGACGGAGCGCGGTGGAAATACGTCTACGACCCGTTTGGGCGGCGTATGGCCAAACTCCTGCTCGGAGAGGGAGATTTGGTCGTCGGGCGGGTCGATTTCGTCTGGGATGGTGGCGTTCTCGCAGAGCAGATCGACTCCGCCGGTCGAACCACCACCTGGGAGTGGGATGCGGACGGTCTGCGGCCGCTCGCTCAGATAGAATTGACTCAGGATGAGGTGGATCGCCGGTTCTATTCCATCGTCACCGATCTGATCGGCAGCCCGGCCGAGATGGTCGACGTCGCCGGAAACCTGGTCTGGGAGGCGCATGCCACGTTGTGGGGTGCGATGGTCTCCGGCCGGGCGACCGGCGCGACGACCGCGCTGAGGTTCCCGGGCCAGTACTACGACGAGGAAAGCGGCCTCTGCTACAACTACTTCCGTCACTACGACCCTGAGTCAGGTCGCTATGTCAGCACCGATCCGCTGGGGCTCGCGGCAGGCCCTAATCCGCGATCCTATGTAGACAATCCGATGCAGTGGATCGATCCGTTCGGTCTCGCGCCGTGCAGGCAGCGTCCGCGTATCGAGGACGGTAACCTCAAAGAGGGCTGGCAGCACATCGATTCGCGCCATATCACCGGGAATCACCCGAGCGGTCACGGCGATCTCATGCCGCCCGGAACCACGCGAGAGCAGGTTCACCGCGCGGCGACGGATCTGGTTCGCCGAGGAGAACGGATATCCGATCCCAGTAAGAGAATCCAGGTGTATGAGCGTCGCGGAACCGTGAACGGCATGCACGCCAGGTTCAGGGTGACGGTAGATTCTCATGATGGAAACCGGGTCATCACCTTTCACCCGGTGGGAAAGAGTGTGTGACATGGTTGGGTTCGACTTCAGCCGGCGCGAGGACCTCGATCACATCGAGCCGCCGAGCGGCTTCGATCTCGGCGATATGGAGATTGCGGGCAACGTGCGGGTGGTCTCGTCACGAGGGCGCACGCCTGACCAGGGCATGATGATCTTCATTGCGCTGGTCGAGTTGCTTGATGGGCTGCGGCGGAAGCTGAAGCCCGGCCATCCCTATGAGTTCGTCGGTGCGGACTCATCGTTCATTCTCGATTTTCGCGAGGAGAACGGCTCGGTCGTGATCGAGTCAGGAGGGCAACGGATCGACAGCTCGCCTAAGCTGGACCTGCTCCGGGCTGTGTCCAGGGCTGCGCATGTTTTCGTGGATCGAGAGCTTCCGAAGTTGCCTCCCGATGATGCGGCCAAGGAAGATATTTCGCCGTCGGTCGTCGAGTTCGACTCCTATATCACGGATGTGGCCCGACGAAGTAGATGAGCGACTCACTCGGACCGTCGGTGCTTGCCTGGCCTTGGAGAGCCGCATGAAGGCAGAACTGGTGAGATGACTGTTCGGTCAATCGTACTCAAGGGCGAGGCGATCTAATGGTCGGTTTCGGTGCTGTGTCGTCCTATTTTGCCTGGGAAAAGGCGTATGGCGACTTCTGTGAAGAATTGCCGGGCAAGGCGGCTGCCGTCTGCCCTAACTGTGGTCACGACGCGTTGCGCATCGCCTTCGTCGCGAACGAGCGCGATCGCATCGGCTCGGCGATGTTCTGGTGCGAATTCTGCCTGTTCGGGATACATATTTCACGGACCAGGGTTCCTGAGGGGGTTGATTTTCTACTGAGGGGGACGCCATGGGGCGAAATAAGCAAGCATGTCCCGGAATACACCTTGGTCTACCCGCCGGTTGTCGATGAGTCGCCCGCCGACAGCGGCTTCGACGAGTAACTTGTGCTGGAGCGATATGCCGACATTTTCCTCGGTGACACGGTGGAAGCGGTCTGGCGATTTCAGGCGGTTACGGATGAAGCGTCGATAGTATTACTCGATACAATAATCTTTGAAACCTTCAATGGATTCATTGCTCTGACCTGCTTACAAGAAGGTTTAAGTTGTGAGCGCGTCCAGGAGAAGGCGCTGTTGCGCTGGCGGGGAGACCTCGCTCTGCCGTTCGGCCAGGTAGATGCTGCCGAGGAGTGGCTCGAGTTGGTCTCCCTGGACGCTCATGAGGTTCTTCCGGTGTTTCCGCTGCGGGTTTCCGGCCTGACTGGCTGGTTCGGTGCAGGGTCTTATGAGGACGTTTTCTCGCTCGCTTTGTCGGGCGGAAGCGCTCAGTTGGTTGTCGTGACTACGGATTCCTTCGAGCTGGTTTGCTCGGAAGAGGAAGAGGCTACTGCTCGTGCTGAACTCGTCGCAACGAACATGAATTTGTGCCTCGTTCGGGAGGAACTCCCGAACGGAAGCGGTCGGAATGAGCAAGTGTGACGTCGTCGGCTCGTGATCGTCGCCTCCGGTTGCTTCAGGAGAAAAAGGCGAAGGATGCGGCGGGTGGTTTGGCTGGATCCGCACGCGCGGGTTCATTTCCTCGGCAGAAATTCCCGATTGGTCGCATGAAAAAGCTCGCCCATGTGCGGAGGACTACGGCAGAGCCTGATGAAGTGCTGTCGGAAAGTGTCGACGAAGCTGAGATCAGAAGCTGGGAAGCCCGTTTTGTGGTCAATTCGCCTGTAGGCGAGCTTTTCTATCTTCCGACGGGGATCGAGCTGTTTCCCTGGCTGGATTGTGAGCTGGACACCTTCGATCTGCTGAATCTCCTGTTCGATCGCAGGGGGTTCGGATTGACCTTCGTTGCGAACGCGTTCGATTCAGCGGTTTTGTTCTATGAAGAGGAGCCTGAATACCAGGCATATCTGGTGACAGAATCGCATAGGTGGGATGAAGCGGGAAAACTGCTGTAAGTGCCGATAGTCACCGGCGGGCCGCTGGCGGGGGATTCATCTCGCTGCGCTCCCATTTGGCTGAGTTCGACGCCGCCGATCGGTTGGGCTTGCTAGTCAAACGAGTCGCAGCGAGTCAGGGCTTCTTGGGGAGGAACCAGGGCATGAGTTCCGTGGCGAGTGCTCGGCTGAAGGGTTTTACGAGGGTTTGGAGTTCGGTGCAGGCTTCCTCGCCGAGGTGGGCGTAGGGGGCGACGCTGTTGTCGTCGGTGGCGCGCTCGATCTCGGCTCGGCGGGCTGCGCCAGTGAGGGTGAAGGCCGGGGCTTCGGCGTCGGTGAGCCAGTCGCGTTTGCGGAGGGCGGCGATCGCGGCTTCCCAGTCTTCGATGGACCAGGTGCGAGAGGTGCGGAGGGTTTCGGCGGGGACGTCGCCTGCCGCTGCGTGGGTGATGAGGGCTTCGATTCCGCTGAGGCCTGCGGTGAGCAGGGCCGCGATGTGGGCGTCGCCGCGGTATTCGCGGAGGAGGGTTTGGGCGTGCCACAGGATCATGTGGGGCTCGGACGGCCATGGGAGGGCGGCGTGTGCGGCGAAGAGGGGGCGGCCGGTCACGTCGGCGGTGATGGTTTCGGCGGCTTCGCGGAGGAGTGCGGCTGCGCGGGCCATTTCGGGGGAGGTGGCTGTGTCGCCGAGGACGCGGCGGAGGACCTGGTCGGCCGCCGTGTGGCGGGCGTCGAGTACGGCGGCGGGGGTGGTGATGGTCCAGGCGTCGGTCATCGAGGCGTGGACCGTGGCCGGGTTGAAGTTGTAGAAGGTCGCGACGACGACTGAGGGCGGGACGGGGCCGAGTGCGGCCGACCTGGAGGCGAAGTAGCCAGCGCGGGAGCCTAGGCCGAGTTCCTTGTAGGCGGCCGTCGCTTCGGGGGCGAAGTAGATCATGCCGTGGTAAGGCTCGATGATTCGCCAGGTCTTGCGTGCCGTCTCGATCATTCGGCCAACGTAGTACCAACCGGTCGGTATGACAATGAGGCTGGGCTGCTTCTGCGCGGGGCGGGCGAATCCGGGTGCGGGAGGGGCGGGTTTCCGTACAGGGCGAGCGAACTCGCGTACGGGGAGAGCAAGCTCGCGTGCAGGAAGAGCAAGCGACTGTGTGCGTGTGCGTGGATGGACGACACGCGTACACGGGCGGACGGCACGCGTACCTGGGGGGACGGCACGCGTGCCTGGGGAGTCGGGACGGTGGGGGTGGGTGGGTTAGGCGTGGGTGTCCAGGGACCAGAGGTGGGCGTAGGGGCCGTTGGCGGCCAAGAGTGTGGCGTGGGGGCCTTGCTCGGCTATGCGGCCGTTGGCGAGTACGAAGATGCGGTCGGCTCGGGCCGCTGTGGCCAGGCGGTGGGCTACTACGAAGGTGGTGCGGCGGCGGGTGAGGTGCTCGGTCGCGCGGAGGACCGCCGCTTCCGTTGAGGGGTCCAGGGCGGCTGTGGCTTCGTCGAGCAGGAGGATGTCGGGGTCTACCAGTTCGGCTCGGGCCAAGGCGATGAGCTGGCGTTGGCCTGCTGAGAGGGAGCGGCCTCGTTCGCCTACGGGTTGGTGGAAGCCCGCCGGTAGGGAAGCGACGCCGTCGAGGGCGCCTACCGCGCGGACAGCGGCTTCGACTTCGGCGTCTGTTGCCGAGGGTTTGCCGTAGCGGACGTTGTCGGCGACCGTGCCTGAGAAGAGGTGGGCTTCTTGGGGGACTACGCCGAGGCGGCCGCGCAATGCCGTGAGGTCGTAGTCGCGGATGTCGACGCCGTCGATGCGGACCGTGCCCGAGGTCGCGTCGTAGAAGCGGGCGACCAGTTTGACGGCGGTGGACTTGCCCGCACCGGTCGCGCCGACCAAAGCCACCGTTTCGCCGGGGGAGACGTGCATGGTGATGTCGGTGAGGGCGAGGGTTTCGGTTCCGGTGTAAGAGAAGTTGACGGAATCGAGTGCCACCTCGCCGTGGAGCTTGGCGGGGACCGGTACCGGGTCGGCGGCGGGTGGGACCGAGGTGGGGGTGCGCAGGAGGTCGCCGATGCGGGAGAGGCCGACGCGGGCTTGCTGGTAGCCGTCGAAGACCGAGGAGAGCTCTTCGATCGGGGTGAAGTAGAGCTTCAGGTAGAGCAGGAACGCGAGCAGGACACCGGCCGACAGGGTGCCTGCGGCGACGCGGTTGGCGCCCGCGACCAGTACGACCGCCTCGGCGACGCCGGAAAGCATTGAGACGAACGGGAAGTAGGTCGCGATGTAGCGCTGGGCGCGCAGGCGGGACCTGCGGTAGGCGTCGCTGCGGGAGGCGAAGTCCTCGGCCGAGCGCTCCTCGCGGCTGTACGCCTGCGCGACGCGGACGCCGGAGACGTTCTCCTGCATGTCCGCGTTGACGACGCTGACGCGCTCACGGGCTTCGGTGTACGCGGCCGAGGCCGCGCGGCGGAAGATGACCGTCGCGACGCCGAGGATCGGGAGCACGGCCAAGGCGTAGAGCGCCAGCGAGACGTCGGTGAGCAGGAGCGCCGCCGAGATGCCGAGCAGGGTCAGCGCGCTGACCACGGCGGTGGAAAGACCGGTCTGGAGGAAGGTCGACAGCGCGTCGACGTCCGTGGTCATCCTGGTCATGATCTTGCCGGACAGCTCGCGCTCGAAGTAGTCGAGGCCGAGCCGTTGCAGGTGCGCGTAACTGCGGACGCGCAGCGCGTACAGCACGGTCTCGCCGACGCGGGCGGTGAGCTTGGTGCGGGCGTTGATCACGAACCAGTCGGCGAAGATGATCACCGCGCCGATCGCGGCCGCCGTCCAGATGCCGGACTCGAGGCCCGCGCGGACGCCCTTGTCGACGCCTTGCTGATACAGCGCGGGCAGCGCGATCGCGGCGAGCGCGTCCGCCGCGACCAGGCCGATCGCCGCAGCGAGCAGCCAGCGCACGGGACGCAGCAGGCCACGCAGGCGGAACTCGGGATCGGGCGCGGTGACGTCGACGCCGACCAGGCGCGGAACGTCGGTGGCAGGCGGCAGGCGGCGTACGCCCTCGATCAGTTCTTCGGTCGGCGGCAATTCCAGCGCGGCCGACCCGGGCGGCCCGCCGACCGTGGGGGCCGCCGCCGTGCGCTGCTTGGCCGCGTCGGCGAGTTCGTCGGCGACGTCGTGCTCGCCGGTGTCCGGCCACAGGCTCGGGGTGATGCCTGCCGGCCCGCATTCGAGACCGTCACAGCGGTGGACTTCTTCGACGCCTTCGCCTTCGCCGCCGAGCAGTTCACGGAACAACGCGCACCGTTCCTGCAGTTCGGCCGCGGTGCCGACGTCGACGACGCGTCCGGCGTCGAGCACGGCGATGCGGTCGGCCAGCGACAAAGTGGACCGGCGGTGCGCGATCAGCAAGGTGGTGCGGGAGGCGGTGACCGAGCGCAGCGTGTCGTGGATGGCGGCCTCGGTGACGGTGTCGACGGCCGAGGTCGCGTCGTCGAGCAGGAGCACGCGGGGGTCGGTGATCAGGGCCCTGGCGAGGCCGAGCCGTTGCCGCTGGCCGCCGGACAGGGTGAGCCCGCGCTCGCCGACCAGCGTCTCGTAGCCGTCCGGGAGCTTGCGGATGAACTCGTCGGCCTCGGCCGCGCGTGCCGCCGCGAAGATCTCCTCGTCGCTCGCGTCCGGGCGCCCGTACGCGATGTTCTCCTTGATCGAGGACGAGAACAGGAAGGCCTCTTCGAAGACCACGCCGATCGCCTGGCGCAGTTCGGCCAGCTTGAGGTCCCTGATGTCGACGCCGCCGAGCGACACCGAGCCGGTGTGCACGTCGTAGAACCTGGGCAGCAGCAACGAAATCGTGGACTTGCCCGAGCCGGCGGTGCCGACCAGCGCCAGCGTCTCGCCGGGGCGCGCCTCCAGCGAAAGCCCGTTCAGCACCGGATCCGTTCGGGTGTAACCGAAACTGACGTCGTCGAGGCGAATCTCCAGCGGGCCGTCCGGCAGCGGGACCGGGTCCGGCCGCTCGGCCACCTCGGGCTGCGCGTCGATGAGCTCGTTGACGCGTTCGGCGCCCGCCCTGGTCAGCTGGGCCTGCACGATCAGCGCGGACAGCATCCTGGCGGGCCCGATCAGCGCGGACACGTACGTCGCGAACGCCAGGAAGGTGCCCAGGCTCACGGTGCCGTGCAACGCCATCACGCCGCCGACGCCGAGCACGGCGACCTGTCCCGCGGCCGGGAGTGCCGCCGTGGTTGCGGTCGGCAGCGCGGACAGCCTGGCCGCGCGGAGACGCTCCGCGTACAACGTCTTCGCCGTGCGCTCCAGCTTCGCGACTTCGCGCGCTTCCTGGCCGAAACCCTTCACGACGCGGACGCCGGTGACGGTCTCTTCGACATGCTGCGCGACGTCCGCCGCCCGCTGCTGCGCCGACCAGGTGGCCGGGAACAACCGCTTTCGGCTCCTGGCCAGGATGATCGCCACACCGGGCGTGACGACGAGTGCGATCAGCGTGAGCGTCGGTGACATCCACAGCATCGCGCCGAGCGACAGCATCGCGAAGATCACCGAGCCAGCCGACAGCGGGACCTGCATGACGACCGTGGTGACCAGCTGCAGGTCGGTGATCGCGCGCGACGCGACCTGCCCGGTCTTCATCGAGTCCTGCTTGCCACCGTCCAGCCGGGACACCGCGGCGAACACCCGCTGGCGCAGGTCGTGCTGGACGTCCAGCGCCAGCCTTCCGCCGATGTACCGGCGGACGAACGCGGTGCCGAAGGCCAGCACCTGCAACCCGATCAGCGCCACCGCGAGCCAGGTGAGCTGCCCGGTGTGGCCCGCGACCGCGTCGTCGACCGCGGTCCTGACCAGCAGCGGGCTCGCCGCCTGCAGCCCCACCCCGACCATGGCCGAGAGCAGCGCGAGCACCACGAGCCTGGGATGACGCCAGCAGGCGGCGGCGAGACGGCGGATCCAGCCGTTCTTGGCGGCTGGATCCGTCTCGCCGGCTGGAACCCCTTGACGGGAGCGCGTTGGTGCTGTGGTCACTCAGCCAGACTAAGCGTGCCCACCGACAAGTTCGATCTAGGTGATGTCCCGCTTCTGGTTCGACGCCCAGCCGAAGCCGAAGAACAGCGCCGTCCAGCCCGCGAAGACGAGTGCGGAAGCCCACCACGAGATAACGCCAGGCGCGCCTGCGGTGAGCTGCACGAAATACTGTCCAACCCTCTCCTCGGCCTCACCGAGATTCAACGCGTTGATCTTGAAAGCCTCGGCCGCGACGCCGCCCACGATTCCATTCGCGGTGCCGTTCGGCAGGATCGCGCCGGGCAGGGTCGTCCAGTTCCAAGCGAACGCGACGAGCACGTTTTCGACGACCAGGAACCACACCAGCAGTAGCACGACCGCGAGTGTGACCTTGTTGAGCACCGCGCCGAACCCGATGCCGAACAAGGTCACGAGCACCGACGCGAGCACAGTGGCGCCGAGCGCACCCAGCCATTGCCCGGTGGTGGGCAGGCGCTGGCTGTCCACGGAGATCACCGCGCCGATCGCGGAGACACCGAACGCCACGAATCCGTAGAGAACGCCCCAGACGACATAGGTGATCATTTTGGCGCTCAGCGCCGCAAGCCGGTTCGGCGCGGTCAAGAAGGTGGTGGTGATCGTCTTGCTGCGGTATTCGCCCGCCAGCGCGAAGACGCCGAAGAGAGCCGGGATGATCTGTGCGATGTTGATGCCGTGCGCGATCGACAGCAGCCCGACGGGCAGCCGATCCGCATCCACGCCCACTTCGCGGGAGATCTGTCCCGCGGTTCCTTCGGTGAGATAGTCGGCGAGGTTGTTGACCATGAGCCCCCATACCCAGGAAAACCCCAAGGCGGTGATGACCAGCGGGATGAGCAGCACCCACCAGGTGTTGAGGGTGAGCGTCTTGCGGAACTCGGCCTTGATCAGGTTGCCCATCAGCCCTGGCCTCCCCAGCCCTGGTTCGGTCCCTGCTGCTGGAAACCAGGAGGCGGGGTCTGTTGATACTGCGGTGGTGGCGGGAAGCCGCCTGGTCCGGGTCCTTGTGGCGGCTGGCCGTAGCCGGGCGGCGCCGCGGCGAACTGCGGCTGGGTGAGCTGGAAGAACAGCTTCTCCAGGTCCGCGTGGTCCTCCTGCATGCCGTAGATCGCGACGCCCGCCTTCGCGGCGAGGTCGCCGATCTGCTGCACGGTCGCGCCGGAGACGGCGACACGGCCGTCCGGGTTCGGCGCCAGCTCGGTGAGCCCGCCTTCCTGCAACGCCTTCACGAGCGCGGCGGCGTCCGCCGGCTGCACGAGCACGCGGGAGCGCTGGCCCTTGCGGAGCTGGTCGAGCGAGCCGTAATAACGGGTCACGCCCTGGCTGATGATGACCACGTTGTCGATGGTCTGCTCGACCTCGTTCAGCAGATGGCTCGACACCAGCACGGTGCGGCCCTCACGCGCGTACGCGCGCAGGAAGTTCCGCAGCCACAGGATGCCTTCGGGGTCGAGGCCGTTCGCGGGCTCGTCGAGCACCAGCACCTGCGGGTTGCCGAGCAGCGCCGTCGCGAGCGCGAGCCGCTGCCGCATGCCGAGCGAGAACCCGCCCGCCTTGCGGTCCGCCGCGGTGCTCAGCCCGACGAGCCCGAGCACCTCGTCGGCGCGCTGGTCCGGCATGCCGATCGCGGCGGCGTAGACGAGCAGGTGGTTGCGGGCGGTGCGTTTGGGGTGGAAGCCCTCGTTCTCCAGCACCGAGCCGACCACGCGGGCCGGGTGGACGAGCTGGTCGTGCGGGCGGCCGTTGATGGTCGCCGAGCCGGAGGTGGGCGTCACCAGGCCGAGCAGCATGCGCAACGTGGTGGTCTTCCCGGCGCCGTTCGGGCCGAGGAAGCCGGTGACCGAGCCGGGTTCCACGGTGAAGCTGAGGTTCTGTACCGCTCTGACCTGGCCGAAATCCTTGGTCAGGTCCTGCACCGCGATGCGGCCGCTGCCGTCGTGCATACCGCTCCTTGTTGTTCCCCGACGTTGATCCGGCGTCATCCTGTCAAAGTCGGACACGCGGCGCGTGCGGAACCGCCGAGGCGGATTCAAAGCGAGCTTCGTCACGATCGCTCTTCACCGTGACCTGACGCCGGTGGGGGTGATTGCCCGCCTGATGTCCGGTTTCACGGCCGGATTCGACCAGATAACCACCTGCGGAGGTTCTCCGTTAACAAGTATTTAGGGCAACTTCGAGACCCCGTGCAGCGAAGTCGGGAGAAGTTGCCTAAGCTAGGAGATGGCGGCCCGCTCCCAGTGACCCCCAGGCTGGTTGAGCGGGTCGCCCCTTACGTAAGACAGAAGCCCCGCCGGGCGAACCCGGCGGGGCTTCTTCTATGGCGGACTCGCTCGCGCGAGTCGTTTGTCAGACGAGCGCGGACGCCACCGAGCTGTACGGCAGGCCGTGCGCGACGGCGACCGGCTCGTTGGTCAGCTTGCCGTCATGGGTGTTGAGGCCCTTGGCGAGGCTGCCGTTGGCCGACAGCGCCGTCTTCCAGCCGTGGTCGGCCAGCTGCACCGCGTAGGGCAGCGTGACGTTGGTGAGGCCGTAGGTGGACGTCCTCGGCACCGCGCCCGGCATGTTCGCCACGCAGTAGAAGACCGAGTTGTGCACCGTGTAGGTCGGCTCGTCGTGCGTGGTCGGGCGCGAGTCGGCGAAGCAGCCGCCCTGGTCGATCGCGATGTCGACGAGCACGCTGCCCGCCTTCATCCGCGAGACCAGCTCGTTCGAGACCAGCTTGGGCGCCTTCGCGCCGGGCACCAGCACCGCGCCGATGACCAGGTCGGCCTCGAGCACGGCCTCTTCGACGCTGAGCCGGTTGGACGTGACCGTCCGGATACGCGGGCCGAAGTCGTTGTCGATCTGGCGGAGCCGGTCGACGTTGGTGTCGAGGATCTCGACGTCCGCGCCGAGGCCCAGCGCGACACGGGCCGCGTTGATGCCAGCCACGCCGCCGCCGATGACGACCACGCGCGCCGGGTGCACGCCGGGGATGCCGCCGGGCAGCACGCCGCGGCCACCGCTCGGCTTCATCAGCGAGAAGGCGCCGACCTGCGGGGCCAGGCGACCGGCCACTTCGGACATCGGGGCGAGCAGCGGGAGCGCGCCGTTGGGCGTCTGCACGGTCTCGTAGGCGATCGCGGTGGTGCCGGACGCGAGCAGCGCGTCGGTCAGCGGGCGGTCGGCGGCGATGTGCAGGTAGGTGAACAGCACCTGGTCCTTGCGCAGGCGCGGGTATTCCTCGGCGATCGGCTCCTTGACCTTGAGCACGAGTTCGCCCTCAGCCCAGGTCTCGTCGGCGGTCGCGAGGATCTTCGCGCCTGCCGAGATGTACTCCTCGTCGGTGATCGCGGAACCCAGCCCGGCGTCCGTTTCCACGAAGACGTCGTGACCGCGCCCGACCAGTTCGTGCACGCCTGCCGGGGTCAGCGCGACCCGGTATTCGTGCTTCTTGATCTCACGGGGGACGGCGATACGCACTTTCTGCCTCCTGGCGGCGGAATCCGGGGTGGGGTGTCACCGACCACGGTGAGCCACCCGGTCGGCGGTGTCATCGTGCCACCGGAACAGTATTGCCGCACTTTCATGGTTGCGGCGCGACAAGGCATTGACTTCGACATTAGTGGAGATTGCAGGGTTTCGAGGTATGAGAGCCGTGTGGTTGAAGGAGTTCGGCGGACCCGGGGTGCTGGTCGCCGGGGAAGCACCCGATCCGGTGGCGGGGCCAGGCGAGGCGCTGATCGAGGTCGACTACGTCAACACGACGTTCGTCGAGACGCGGACGCGCGCCGGTACCGGGCCGTTCCCGGTCGAACTGCCGATGATCCCTGGTAACGGGGTCGGCGGCGTGGTCCGCGACGGACCGCCGGAGTGGATCGGGAAACGCGTGGTCTCGTCGCTGCGCGGTTCGGGCGGCTACGCGGAGCTGGCCGTCGCGCCGGTCGCGAATCTGGTGGAAGTACCCGATGGGGTGGCGATGGACGCCGCCGTCGCCGTGCTGGCCGACGGGCGCACGGCGACCATGCTGATCCGCGCGGCCGGGCTGCGGGCATGGGACACGGTGCTGGTCGAGGCCGCCGCGGGCGGGGTCGGCGGTGCGCTGGTCCAGCTGGCGCTGGCCGCGGGCGCGACCGTCATCGCGCTGGCCGGCGGCGAGGAGAAGGTCGAGCTGGCGCGGAAGCTGGGCGCGCACTTCGCGATCGACTACCGGCGGGACGACTGGCCGGATCGGGTCTACGACGCCACGTTCCGGGTGGACGTCGTCTTCGACGGGGTCGGCGGGCCGGTGGGGCGGCAGGCGTTCGAGCTGCTGGACAAGGGCGGCCGCATGGTCAGCTTCGGGCTCGCGGGCGGCAGCTGGACGGATACCTCCGACGCGGATTCGCGGGGTGTCACCGTGGTGAAGGTGCCTCGGCCGGATCCGGAGGAACTGCGTGAGCTGGTCGGCACCGCGTTGTCCACTGTGGCCAGTGGGGTGCTGCGGCCGGTGATCGGGCAGCGTTTCCCGCTCGAGAAGGCGGCCGACGCGCACGCGGCGATGGAGTCGCGCGGGACGGTCGGCAAGACCTTGCTGGTGCCGTGAGTCGTGAGCGTTGCGGGCGGTTCTATTGAGGGGAAGGGCAAAGGTGGCGTGCTCCGGGCGGGCCGGCGGGGTCTTCGCTTCGGGAGGCTTGGGTCGTGAGTGTTTAGACCGGTTAGAACCGGCCGTACCACTCACGACCGCTTGCCAGAGCCTCATCGTGAAGCGAGGGTGCCCCCGAATGCGTACTACGCACCCAACGGCCCCCTCACTTCACACCGAGCACGCCACCTTTGGCTTCCCGCCCAATAGCCGCCCGCAACGCTCACGAGCCCTTAGCCGCGGTAGGCGGTCCAGGCGTTGGTCATGCGGGTGTTCTGGCCGGTGGTGAACTCGTACATGCAGCCGTCGTACGAGTAGTCCATGAAGTTGTGGATCGGGTCGGCACCGGTGGCGCCGCAGGTGTCGCGGCCGGTCGGGCAGCCGGAGGCGGGGCTCGCCTCGGCCGGGGTGTCGGAGACGTAGTCGCCCGAACCGGAGCATCCGCCCTGGAAGGTGTGGTAGAGCCCCATCCAGTGGCCGACCTCGTGGGTGGCGGTGTCACCCTCGTTGTAGTTGGTCGCCGAGCCGCCGGGGAACGAGGTGTCGAGGATGACCACACCGTCCATCTTGGGCGCGCCGCTGTAGTCCCACGGCCAGGTCGCCCAGCCGAGCAGGTCGTCGCCGAGCGACGCGGTGTAGATGTTGAGCGCGTTGGAGCCGCCCTTGTGCAGCGCGTTCTTCATCTGCGACTCGGCGGTCGAGCCGTCGGTGATGCCGTTGTACCAGGCGGCCTTGTCCGTGTAGTCCGTGCTCTGCAGCGAGAAGCTGTAGCCCGCCTTGGAGTACGCGCTGTTGAGCACCGAGATCTGCTTGGAGATCGCCGACGCGCTCAGCTTGCCCGTGGTGCCCGAGTGGATCACGTGCACGTAGGTCGGGATGCTGACCGCGGCCAGCGAGTTGGTGCTCAGCTGCCGCTTCGAGGCGAGCTTCGACGCCATCTTGCTCTCGATGGACGCGGCCTGGCCCGGCGTCAGGGAGTGGACGTCACCGTCTTTGGACCTGGCGGCCGAGTGCTCGGGCGTGTAGCACTCCTGGCCGGGTGCCGCCGCGACGCTCGTGGAGCCGGTCGCGGTGCTCGGCACGGCGAGGCAGGCCAGCGTCAGCGCGGACAGCGCGGTCAGCTTGACGAGATGAGACCTCATGGGCAACTCCTCGGTTACGCTCAATGACCCTGAGTGGGCAAGCGCAAGGTAAGCGAGGAATTCACCTACTTAAGTGTCCTAAGTCGACAGTTTTCGACAAACGGATCTTTCGGCGCGATCCATGCGGAGTAACGCATGGGCCATTCGGCCGAATGGGTTAACCCCACCGTAACGTGATGAGCTGGGTGAGCAGGGCGAGCCGGACGTCGGGGTCCTCCAGGTCGAGCGGCACGAGCTCCAGCAGGCGGCGCATCCGGTAGCGCAAGGTGTTCGGGTGGATTTGGAGTTCGCGCGCGGCCGCCCGTGGGTCGCCGGGATGCCGCAGCCACTCGTAAAGCGTGTCGACGTAGCCGCTTTCGTTGGCTTCGTCGTGTGCCCGCAGCAGGCCGAGCGGGCCGAGGTCGGCCACGCGCGCGCCGCCCGCCGCCGTCGCGCCGCGATGCAGGACGAGCGCGGTCCACGCCTCGTCGAAGGTGACGAACTTGCCGGGCACCAGGCCGGCCCGCAGCAGCCCGAGCGCCTCGTCGGCCTGGGTGCGCGAAACGGCCAGTTCGCTTATTTCGCAAGCACTTCCCGCCGCGACGCGACCGGGTGCGCCGGAGAGCACGTCGGACCAGCCGTCCTCGTCCGGCACGACCGCGTAGAGCAGGCCGTCGAGTTCGGTCGCGGCAGGGCGGCGGCCGATGCCGCGTGAGATCTGCTCCAGCAGCGCGAGCCTGCGGCCTTCGGCGTCCGGGCTGTGGTCGCCGGGTATCTCGACGACGACCACGCGGTGCGGCGCGTCGGCGAGATCGAGGTCGGCGATGGCTCGCCGGGGTCCGACCTTGCCTTCGAGTACCGCGCGCAGCAGTTCGGCCGACGCGCGGCGCTGGGCGTCGGCATGCGCGCGGCGGCGCAATAAATGCAGTGCGACGACCGGCGCGGCGTCGGCGAACGCGGCGGCCCGCTCGTCGGAGACCGGGCCGGCGACGACCGCCCACATCGAGCCGAGCAGCTCGCCGCCCATGCGGATCGGCACGATCAGGCGCGGCAGTGTGCCGTCGCGCTGCGCGGGCACGAAGATCGTCTGGCGGCCGCGGGAAAGTTCGCGGAACACGCCGCGCGAGCGGAACTTCGCGAGCACGTCGTCGGGGATGCGACGGCCCATGATCGTGGAAACGCGTGCGGAGTCGGTGAGGTCCTGGCGTGCCGAGTAGGCGAGCACGCGGGAGTTGGTGTCCTCGATGGTCACCGGAGCGTCCACAACGGACGCGACCGCGTCGGCCAGCCGGAAGAGGTCGGCGGAGCCGGGGCTTTCCAATTCGGCTTCGTCGGCGATCGCGTCGAGCACGGTCCTGAGCAGCCAGACGAGCTGGGCCCACGAGGTCGCCGCGCGGACCTCGATCAACGCGATGCCCGCGGTCTTGGCGGCCCGTTTGACCGCGGCCTTGCCCGCGAGCGGTGGCTTGAACACGACGGCGGCGGCGCCGTTGGCACCGCAGGTGCGCACGAGCGCGACCGCGTCCGCCGCGTCCTGTGTGGACACCGCGAGCACGAGGTCGCCAGGCCCGCCGGTGGTCGCGTGGCCGCCGGGCTCCGCGATGACGACGTCGGCGACCGTCGGGCCGTTTTCGGGTAGCAGCAAGGCATGCAGCAGCGTGGGGCCGACCCGGTCGACGACCGTGCGCACGGAGATCACGGCTCAGACCTCCGGTGGTGTGCGGTCGTCGATGTCCTGCGGCGTGAACTGCTCGCGTTTCGTGGTGAGCGCCCAGCGGTGGCCGTCCGGGGCGGTGGTCTCGAGCGTGAGCAGCATCGGGGTGCCGCCGACCGTGCCTGGCGCGAGCGCGTCGAGCTGCGGGATCTCTTCGCTGAGCAGGAGCCTGGCGTCGCCGACGGCGAGTTCGACGAAGAGCACGGTGCCGTCCGGCAGCACGTTGCGGAACAGTTCGACCGCGCCGAACGCCTTGGCATAGAAGGAAAGCGAGGCCGCGATGTCCTTGACGAACAGATGCGGGACGAGGCCGAGCGTGCGTGCGTGGTTCATGCTGCGCCCGTCTGGTCGAGCAGTCCGGCCTGATCGGCCGCGGCGACCAGCCTGCCGAGCAGCGCGGCTTCCTCGGCGGCTCGCCGGCGGCCTCGCGTAGTGAGCCGGTAGTAGCGGCGACGCGCGTCGTGCGGCTCGTCCTCGCGGGCGTCCGGGACCTCTTCGAGCAGGCCGTCCGCGGCGAGCCTGGCCAGCGTGCGGTACAGCGTGCCCGGTCCCAATTGGACGGACCCGCCGGTGACCTCGCTGATGAAACCCATGATCCCGTAACCATGCGCCTTGCCGCCCGCGAGCGCGAGCAGTACTTGGAAACCTGCCGGGGTCAGCGGGTTGCTCTCGGCCATGTCCGGAGCATACACTCCACCCTCGTTGTATCCATAGTGGATATAGTGGGGAGCGGGCATGATTCGCGGAGTGCACAAGATCGTCGTCCCGGTGACGGACCAGGCGCGGGCGGTCCGGTTCTGGACCGAGATCGTCGGGTTCACGGTCACCACCGACGTGCCCTACGACGACAAGGGCAACCGGTGGATCGAGGTGACCTCGGCCGACGGGGCGGTGGCGTTGATCCTGAGCACCGACCCCGTCGACGCTCGGCCTGTGCGTGACGAGCTGCCGACGTCGAACTTCTTCTTCTACGCGGACGACCTGGAGAAGACCTACGCCGAGCTGACCGCGCGCGGCGTCTCCTTCCCGGCTCCGCCCGAAAAACAACCCTGGGGCTGGTGGTCGATGTTCGTCGACAGCGAGGGGAACCGGTTCGCCCTGCAGGTCCGGGACTAGCGAAAAAAATCCCAATGCGGCATTGGTCAGCTTTCAGCACGCCAATGTGGCTTTCGTCAGCTCTGAGCTGACGAAAGCCACATTGGGATTTTTTTCACCGGCCGAGTAGCTGGGCGAGTGCGTTCCACAGGGCGCCCGAGGGGTCGTCGGTGGCGGGCGAGCGCCAGGCGACGATGCCGTCGGGGCGGACCAGGGAGGCGCCGCCCGGGGTGAGGCCGAAGGTGGCGGGCGGGGCAATGTGGTGGTCGAGGCGGAGGCCGGTCTCGGCTGAGATGTCCGAGGCGGCGGGTGTCCAGGTGCTGTCGGAGAACAGGACCCAACCGTGGCCCAGGACGTCCACTGTGGACTCGCCGGTCGGCAGTGTCACGTTGGGGGCGCGGAAACCCGGGCGGCCGCTCGGAGAGAAGGGGTTCTCGGTGCGTGCAGGGTCGTCGTCCTCGGCGAGGATGGCCGAGGAGCGGTAGCGGAAGCCGAGGCAGATCGCCATCGGGTCCTCCGCCGGGGTCAGGCCGCTGACGTCCAGGTCGGGGTGCATGCGCTGCTTCATGTTGTGCAACGAGGTGTCGATGACCATCCGCGCGATCGGGCGGCGCTCGGCCTCGTAGGTGTCGAGCAGCGCCGGACCGGCCTCGCCGCGCAGGACGGCCGCGAGTTTCCAGGCCAGGTCGTGGCCGTCGCCGATGGCCGTGTTGCCGCCCATGCCGCCGGTCGGCGGTGTCACCTTCGCCGCGTCGCCGACCAGGAACACCCGGCCGGAGCGGAACCGCCTGGCGAGGCGGGCGGCGACCTCCCATGGCGCGGTCCAGTGGATGACCGGTTCGAGGTCCGGCTCGTCCGTCGCGATCCGGATCATCTCGATCAGCCGTTCCGGGGTGAAGTCTTCCGGCGACTCGCCCTTCGACGGGTGGTAGTCCGGCGCGAACCCGTAGTGGTCCGGGGTGTCCGTGCTGCAGAAGCCTGCCGTGAAGTGCGGGTTCTGCAGGTAGAACAGGTCGGTGACGTCGGTGCGGACCCGGTCGCCGAGGTTCGCCTCGAAGAGCACGCCGAGGCAGTGGGAGAGCGCGCCGGGGCCGTCTGTCTCGATGCCCAGCGCCGAGCGGATCCGGCTGCGGCCACCGTCGGCCGCGATCAGGTATCGCGCCCGGACCGTGGACTCTTCGCCCGCGGTGCGCAGCACGGCCGTGACCCCGTCGTCGTCCTGCTCGAACGACACCAGCTCGGTGTTGAAACGCACGGTCGCGCCGAACTTCTCCGCCCGCCGCAGCATGATCGGCTCGACCAGGTCCTGGCCTGCCATGCCGTACGGCATCGCCGTCGCCGCGCTGACGTCCAGTTCGCTGGTGTCGTCGTAGAGCCGGTGGAACACCTGCCCGCCCAGGCTCGCGGCGACGGTGATCCGCAGCCCCGCCCGTGCGCGCGGGCTCGAGTCGAGCACCTCTTCGTCGATCCCGGCGTAGCGGAACAGCTCCATCGTCCGCCAGCTCTGCCCGGCCGCCCGCGGATGGACGGACGTGCTCGGGTGCCGGTCGACCGCGAGCACGTCCACCCCGTGCTGTGCCAAGAACATCGTCGCCGAGAGGCCCCCATAACCCGCCCCCGCGACCAGTACGTCAACCATGATACCCCTCCGTTGCCAAATATCTTAGCAACGAAGATATCTCACAGACTAAGAGGAGTCAACGCCCAGCGGGTCTTCTTCCAGGGTTTGAACACCGAGACCTGCGTCGCGACCAGCAGCAGCGTCAGCCCGGCCGACATCGCGGTGACCAGCATGATCGCCGTCCTGCCGATCGGCTCGCCCCGTGCGGCGAGTTCGGACGCCGCCGAGAACGCCGGCACGACCGCGAGGTTCCCGCCCAGCAACAGCAGGATGTTGGCCGCCAGCTTGAGCATGACCCAGTAGTGCTTGAGCAGCCCCCACTTGGTGCCGAGCGACAGCACGACACCGCTGACGAACGTCAGCGCGCTCGCCGGGAAGTAGAAGAGGTCGCCGAGCCTGCCCGCGACGATGTGCGCGCTCTGGTCGCCCATCACGCCCAGCGCGAGGATGCACACCTCCACGCCGATCCAGGCGACCGACGCGACGATGTGAACGTAGAGCCACCACTTGCGGGTGGCGGGCCGCATTCTCCAGTCCATGCCGAAGAGGATCGCGCCACGGCCGGGGTCGCGTCGTCCGGCAGCGTACGTCAGTTCCGCGTACGCCAGAAAGAGTACGCGGCGCTCCCACGTCGTGAGAGACGTTGGCCGCCCGTGCGCCCGGCGTTAGCGTCGCCGCAAAGCCGTTGAGCCACAAGGAGTATCCATGAGCGCCTGGTCATTCGAGACGAAGCAGATCCACGCGGGCGCGGCTCCGGACCCGGCGACCGGCGCCCGCGCGACGCCGATTTACCAGACCACGTCCTATGTTTTCCGCGACAGCCAGCACGGCGCCGACCTGTTCAGCCTCGCCGAGTCCGGTCACATCTACACCCGCATCAACAACCCGACGCAGGACGTGCTCGAGCAGCGGGTGGCCGCGCTCGAAGGCGGCGTCGCGGCGCTCGCGTTCGCCTCCGGCTCGGCGGCGACCACGGCGGCCATCCTGAACCTGGCGGTCGCGGGTGACCACTTCGTCTCCAGCCCCTCGCTCTACGGCGGCACCTATAACCTTTTCCATTACACACTCCCGAAACTGGGCATCGAGGTCACCTTCATCGACGACCAGGACGACCTGGACCAGTGGCGTGCCGCGGTCCGCCCGAACACCAAGCTCTTCTTCGCCGAGACACTCGCCAACCCCGGCAGCAACGTGCTCGACATCCGCGTGGTCGCCGACGTCGCGCACGAGGCTGGCGTGCCGCTCGTCGTCGACAACACCGTCCCGACGCCCGCGCTGCTGCGCCCGATCGAGCACGGCGCGGACATCGTGATCCACTCCGCGACCAAGTACCTGGGCGGGCACGGCACCACGGTCGCCGGTGTGCTCGTCGACGGCGGCACCTTCGACTTCGGCGCGAACCCGGAGAAGTTCCCCGGCTTCAACGAACCCGACCCCAGCTACCACGGCCTGAAGTACTGGGAAGCGCTCGGCCACGGCGCGTTCGCGGCCAAGGCACGTGTGCAGCTGCTGCGTGACACCGGCGCCGCCATCGCGCCGTTCAACAGTTTCCTTATCCTCCAAGGAATCGAGACGCTGTCGTTGCGCATCGAGCGGCACGTGTCGAACGCCAAGGCGCTCGCCGAATGGCTCGAGCAGCGTGACGAGGTCGAGAAGGTCTACTACGCGAGCCTGCCGTCGAGCCCGCATTACGAAGCCGCCCAGAAGTATCTGCCGGGCGGCGCGGGAGCGGTGCTCTCGTTCGACCTGCGCGGCGGCGTCGAGGCGGGCCGCGCGTTCGTCGACGGCACCGAGCTGCACAGCCAGCTGGTCAACATCGGCGACGTGCGCAGCCTGATCGTGCACCCGGCTTCGACCACGCACAGCCAGCTTTCGCCTGAGGAGCAGCTCGCGAGCGGGGTCACGCCGGGACTGGTGCGCCTGGCCGTCGGGCTCGAAGGCATCGAGGACCTCAAGGCCGATTTGGAAGCGGGATTCCGGGCGGCCAAGGCAGCATTGTGAGCGAGCCCGTCACGGGCGCGTGGCGGGCGCCGGATCACCCCGGCCGCAGGCAGTGGGCCACGGGCGGGCCGATCCGGACGGAGGCGGGCGGCCTGCTGCCCGCCTTCTCGCTCGCGTACGAGACGTGGGGGACGCTGAACTCCGACGCCTCGAACGCCGTGCTGGCCGAGCACGCCTTGACCGGTGACAGCCACGCGGCCGGGCCCGCCGGGCCTGGCCATGTCACGCCGGGCTGGTGGGACGGCCTGATCGGGCCTGGCAAGGCGCTGGACACCGGCGAGTTCTTCGTCGTGGTGCCGAACGTGCTCGGCGGCTGCCAGGGCTCGACCGGCCCGTCCTCGCCCGACGGCGACGGGAAGCCTTGGGGCAGCCGGTTTCCGTCGCTGACCACGCGTGACCTGGTCGCCGCCGAGACGATGCTCGCCGACACGCTCGGGATCGAGCGCTGGGCCGCGGTGGTCGGCGGCTCGATGGGCGGCATGCGCGCACTCGAATGGGCGGTGACCTGGCCGTCGCGGGTCGGCGCACTGCTCGTGCTCGCGTCGACCGCGCGGGCTTCGGCCGAACAGATCGCGTGGGCTTCCCCGCAGCTGCATGCCATCCGTTCGGATCCGGCGTGGCACGGCGGCGATTTCTACGACGCCGCCGAAGGCCCGCACCGGGGACTCGGCATCGCCAGGCGGATCGCGCACGTGACCTACCGCAGCGAACCCGAGCTGGCCGAGCGATTCGGGCGGCAGCGGCAGCCGGACGGCCGGTTCGCCGTGGAGTCCTATTTGGACCATCACGCCGACAAGCTGGTGCGCCGCTTCGACGCGGGCAGCTACGTGGTGCTCACCGAGTCGATGAACGCCCATGACGTGGGCCGGGACCGTGGCGGTGTCGCGGCCGCGCTGAGCCGGGTCACCGCGCGCACGATCGTGGCCGGTGTCGACAGCGACCGGTTGTACCCGCTCGCGCAGTCGCGCGCGCTCGCCGAGGGCATCGGCGGGGAGGCCGCCGTGGTGTCTTCGCCTTACGGGCACGACTCGTTCCTGATCGAGACCGACCAGATCTCCGCACTGGTGAAGACGTTGCTGAACTAGCCTGTCACCGCGTCCGCGATCCAGGTGGCGACGGGAAGGTCGCGTTCCAGGCATTCGGCCGAGAGCCGGATCGTCCAGCGCAGCGCCTGCAGGACAAGGCTGTCGACCTCGTCGGGCGCCGCGTTGGCCAGCGCGATCTCGACCTGCTCTTCGGCGGCCTCGGTGTTCCCGTGCACCTCCGCGAGCAGCGTGCGCACCGCGGTGCGCACGGGCGGGTCGGCCTGGTCGATCGAGACCTCTTCGCCGTCTTCGTCGAACACCTGCACCTTGACCGGCGCGCTGCCACCGTCTCCCAGCGTGGACACCATCGCGCTGCACTCACCGAAGAGCAGCATCATCAATGCCCTGGTCTCGGCCGATTGCGCCGCAGGCTCGGCTGCCGACGGCGCCACCTCGTCGAGCGCCTCGGCGTCCTCACCCAGGCTGATCGCGACGAGGGCGCGTTGCGCCTTTTCGACGAGCCGCCGCTCGTCCTCGCTCCTGTCCGGCTGCACGTCCCCCATCAAACACCAGCTTGCCGGGGTTTGGGGTAGTCCGTGCGAGCGAGGGTTGATCACCTCGCGGCGTGCAGCGCACCCAGCGCGAGCCTGCCCAGCAGCTCAGCGAGCTCTTCGTCACCGAGATGGCGGTTGTACGGAGTCGAATTGATCAGCCCGAACACCGCGTGTGCCGCCGAGCGCGCCTGCCGCTCGCCGACGCCGGGCACGGCCTCCGAGATCGCGCGCACCCAGACCTCGACGTAGCGGCGCTGCAGCCCGCGCACCTGCTTGCGGTCGTGGTCGGTCAGGTTGCCGAGGTTGCGCTCCTGCACGGTGATCAGCGCCGGATGGGCGAGCGCGAAGTCGACGTGGAAGGCCACGAGCGCGGCGAGCACCTCGTCGGGGCCGCCGTCGTGCGCCACGCGCGCGGTGCCGCCGTCGAGCAGGAACTGGCTGATCGAGTTGAGCATCTCGCCGAGGATGGCGTCCTTGCTGCGGAAGTGCCGGTACAGCGCCGGTCCGGAGATGCCGACGGCCGCGCCGATGTCGTCGATGCCGACACCGTGGAAGCCGTGGTGGGCGAAGAGCTCGGCCGCGGCGGTCATGATCTGTTCGCGCCTGTTCGCCTTCTCGCCGTTCACGAGCGGGGTGGTGTTGGCCGGCATGGCCTCATCTTAGTTCCGCTTGTTAGCGAGCGCTAACCTGCGGTCGCGTGGAGCGGGCGACCGGTGCGGGGTGCGCCGAGTGCGGCGGGCGACCAGTATTGACTACTTTGGGTAATCGCGAGAATCACTCGTTAGGCCGAATGGTGACAGGCGGACCCGCGTGGGTTTCCTACCCGCCACGGGCGAAGACCTCGCCGAGGCGCCGGGTGCAGGTTGGGGTTGACCAGCCCCCCCACCCGAAAGGCGATCAAGTGTCCGAATTGGACTTGCTCTACGACTCCGAAGAGTGGGCACCGACGCCCGGCATGCCCGGCACGCTGGCCAGGATGGCGTCCGAGTTCATCGTCGTCGGGGAGGCGGGGCTACGCGAGTGCGACGGCCTGGGCGGCGCGGCCGGTGTCGCCGCCGCGCTCACGGCACTGGGCGCGAAGGCCGAGCTCGTCTCCGTGTGCGGGCGTGCCGCCGACCGCGTGCCGCTGCGTGAGCGGCTGGCGGAGCGGGGCGCGGGTGCCACCCGGCTGGTGGTCGAGGAGAGCAGCTGGCCTTCGGTCACGGGTGTGCTCTCCGGAATGGTGCGAGACGCCGATTGCGTGCTGGTCTGCGATCACTCGGGCACGGGGCTGGCCGCCTACGCGCGGCGGCTGATGACGGCGGACCGCGGGCACCTGCCGCCGCTCGCCGTCTACACCGGGGAAGCGGCGCCGTGGGCCACACTGGCGCCCGAACTGATGGCGGTGCACGGCCGCCGGTCCGGCGGTGGCACCGCGACACGCTTCGTGTGGCTACACGACGAAGGCATGATGCTGGCCGCGGCACACCGCCATCCGTATCGGACCTGGGCGCGGCCGCCACACGGGCGCCGGTCCGGCGCCGCGGAGGAAAGCGGGGTGGCCGCGCTCGCGCTCGGCCTGGTCGCCGGTCTCCCGTCGACGACCTCGGCCGAACTCGCGCAGGCCGCGGCCGACGCGACGGCCTGCCTGCCCGATCCGCTCGTCTGCGACACGAACCTGCTCACCAGGTGGCTCAGCGACCGCCGGTCGGTCTTCGTGCCGTGGCAGGGGATCGCCCCGCTGGTGCACGGCCATGAGCGGGCCGGACGCCGCGTCGTGGTCGCGAGCGGTGTTTTCGACCGGCTGCACCACGGCGAGGTCGACCGGCTCAACCGCGCGCGGCGCGACGGTGACGTGCTGGTGGTCGCCGTGTGCTCGGACGCGATGGTGCGGCGTGCCGGCGGCCGTTCGCCGATCCGGCACGCCGCCGAGCGGGCGTCGACGCTGGCGACGTTGAGCTGTGTCGACCACGTGACCATCGCCGAAGGCGAGGCCGGGGCGCTGCTCCGGCTCTGATCAGTGGATCAGCGGATCAGTGGCTCTCCCAGGCGAACGGGCCGCCGCCGAGCAGGTCCCGCGCGGCCGTCACGTAGCTGAACACGGACTCGCTGATCTCCTCCATCGCGCACACGGCAGGTGTGATCGTCGGCAGCTCCAACCCGCCGAACGTGTTGAGTAGCTCGGCGCGCTCGCCGATCAGCCGCAGTTTCTCCGTCCAGGCGTCGGCCAGTTCGAGCACCTGCCGGAGGCATTCCGCGACCCGGCGGGCGCCCTGGTCGACCTCGGCCAGCCTGGCCTCGGCCTGGCGGACCTGCTCGGCCAGCTCGGCGTCCTCGCTCGCGGCACTCACCCACTCACGCAGCTCGCGCGTTTTGTCCACACAGGACACTGTTTCCCATGCCAGCGCGTGCACCCTGTCGATCAGGCAGGAGCCGAGCCAGTCGACGCCCTGGTGGCCGCGCAGGTTGTCCGTGGTCAGGATGATCTGCCCGACCAGCACGGCGACCGAGCAGGGCAGGTCGGTGAAATCGCGGCTCTGGTGGAAAAGCTCGCCGTGCCGGGCGCCGACCAGCCGGTCCGCGGTCCACGCCCACTGCGGGTCGTGCCTGTCGCAGGCGAAGATGAGCCAGGCGAAGCAGACGCTGAACAGGCTGAGCGCGATCCCGAGCACGCTCATCGCCGTGGATTCGCTCAGCACGATCGCGCACCCGCCGAAGCCGACGACGGCGGCGGGCCATGGCCAGACCGCGTTCCTGAGCATCCGCCACCGGATGGTCTTCCAGCGCAGCCGGTCCGGGTCGATCCCCGGTTTCCACAGAACCGCGTCCGCGCGCTCGATGCGGGAGTACCCGCGGTACTTCTTCATGAATTGTCCCTTCCACCACTCGGCTTCAGCGCGATTTGTCACTGCCGGACCCGAAAAGCCGCTGCTCCAGCCATTCGAGCAGCAAGGGGCCGATCATCAGCACGACGAGCGTCATCGGCACGGCCAGCACGAGCGCCCCTCCGTCCTCACAGGAGCCCGCGCTGGCGGGCGACGGTGATCGCGTCGCGGCGCTGGCTGACGCCGAGCTTGCGGTAGATACCGCGAAGGTGGGTCTTGACCGTGTTGACCGAGACGTACAGCGAATGGGCGATCTCCTCGGCCGTGCGCATGGACGGCAGCTCGGCGAGCAGAGCCTGCTCCCGCTCGGTGAGCCCGTCGGCCGGATCGGGCACGGTGGCGGGCAGCGCGGTCAACACCTTGGTGACGAACGGTTCCAGCCTGCCGAACCGGCCCGCGCCGTCGGCCAGCAGCGCGCGGACCGACTGCCCGGCGTCACGGAACGGCCGCAGCGCCTCATTCGGCGCAGCCAGGCTGAGCGACTGGCCGAGCGCCTCGTGCGCCCGGTTGCCGTCCTCGGCCCGGTCCGCGAGGTAAGCCTCCAGCAGCCAGCAATCGATCAGCGTCGGCGCGGCGATGGCGCGGGTCTCCCCGCTGAGTGCCGGGGCCAGCAGCCGCCTCGCCGATCCCACTTTTCCCTTGTGGGTATGCAGTATCGCCCGGAGCAACGCCCGTTCGGCGGAGCGGACCAGCAGCGCGTCGGCCCGTTCGAGCACCTCGTACGCCCATACGTACTCTCCGACGCGCAGCGCCATACGCTGCTGGATCGGCGCGGCGTAGGCGATCAGCGCGGGCGCGACCGTCTTGCCGCCCAGCCGGTTCCAGTGCCCGCGCAGTGCGGCCGCGACCGCGTGCGGGTCTCCCGCGGTGTCGAAGGTGACCATCGCGTCGACCGTGAGGACGAGCAGTTCCACCGAGGGGTCGACCGGCCTGGCCAGCAGCCTGGTGGCCAGCGTGGCGAAGTTCAGCGCCGGTCCGTCTTCGAGCCGCTGGTAGGCCGCGAGTGCCAGCAACGCGTGCGTGTAGGCGCTGCGGTAGGTGGTCGCCCAGCCCCGTGCTTCGGCGAAGTCGAGCGCGGAGGCCGCGCGTTCGCCCAATTGGACGAGGTCGCCCTCGGCGGCGGCCGTCGCGGCCAGATGCGCCTTGCACTGCAGCGCGACCGCGTCCCGCCGTTCGGTGACGGCCAGCTGATGCGCACGCTGCAGGTCCGCCTTCGCAGCCCGGTGATGGCCGGACCAGGCATGGGCGACACCGCGGTTGACCAGTGCCAGCAGGTCGATGTCGACCGCGCCGGTCCGGCCGCCCCTTGTCGCGTCGAGCATCGCCAGCGCCGAGCCGAGGTCACCTTGCACCCTGGACTGCTGCAACCGCACGGCCGCGTGCAACGCGCGCAGCCGGTGGGTGCGCAGCGGATGGGCGGCGTTGTTGATGCCGCGCAGCCTGCGGTCGGCGGCGGGCAGGTCACCGAGATCCAGCGCGGCGGCGGCGGCGACCAGCGCGACCGATGGCCGGTCGAGCACGTGCGGCGGCACGGTGTCGAGTATCCGGCGCAGCCGGGCCGACTCTCCTTTGTGGACTTGCTCGAGGCCGAACTTCCCGATCAGGCGGGTGACGAGATCGTCGTCACCGGCCGCGATGGCGTGGGTGACCGCGCGCAGCGGGTCGCCGGAGTTGAGGAACCAGCCCGCCGCGGTGTGATGCAGCTGGTTCTGCGCGGACACCCTGCGCCGCCCGAGCTCGGCTCGCAGATAACCGCGCAGCAGCGGGTGGTACCGGTACCACCGGCCCGACCGCGAGCAGGTGACGCCGACAATACCGCCACGTTCCAGCCTGCCGAGAATTTGACCGGCGTTTTCCTGCTTGGACAGTGCCGCTGCGAGATCCTGAGTGAATGTGTGGCAGATACAGGTCGAGAGCATGAACCGTTCGACGTCCTCAGGCTGGCGGGTGAGCACTTCGCCGATCAGGTAGTCGGCCACCATCCGGTCGTCCCCGGTGAAACCGGTGATGAGTTCGGCGGGCTTGTTCGAATCGGCGAGCGTGATGGCGGCGAGCCGTAAACCGGCGGCCCAGCCTTCGGTTCGTTCCATCAGCAGTGCCAGTTCGGATTCGGTCAGCCGGATGCCTTGGTTCGAATAGAGCAATCGGGTTTCGTCCGTGGTGAAAGTGAGGTCGCCGAAGCCGATTTCGCGGAGCCTGCCCTCCAATTTGAGCCTGGGCAGGATCAGTGGCGGCGGAAACCTCGCCGACAGCACGACGCGGACGGTGGACGGCGCGTGCCGCAACAGGAGGTTCAGCGTGCCGAGTGCGTTCGCGGCCGACACGTCGTGCACCCCGTCGAGCACGAGGACGACCGGGTGCGGCAGCCGCTCGAACGCCTCGATGACCGCCGCGAGGAAGGCCGCGTACGACCCGCTTCGCGGCGGGGTGAGTCCGTCGAGCGGCCCCGTCCGTTCCCAGGCGCCGCTGACCTGCAGCGCGCGGATGATCGCCGACCACAGCGCGGCCGGATCGTTGTCCTCCCGGTCCAGCGACACCCACGCGACGTGCAGGTCACCGCGTGCGGTCCGGCGCCGTGCCCAGGTGGCGAGCATCATCGTCTTCCCGGCGCCCGCCGGAGCGCACACCACGGTCACCGGCGACCCGGCCTCGGTGCCCGCCACCGCGGCGTCCAGCCTGGTCTCGAGTCGTTCCCTGGTCAGTGTCACGGTCGTGGTGACCGGGATCCTCACCTTCACCATGGCCACCGGGGTATCCGCTCCCGCGTCCTCCGCGGTGTCCGCGGCCTGTTCGAGTCCTGCTGTGGTTCTCGGCCCAGCCAAATACATTCTTCTCCTCACCGATACGAATGTGTCCCGGGGTCGTCGAGAGAGGTGACCAGTACAATGAATTTGACGACCTCGCGAAGCCGCGACGGCAAATTCGTCAGCGCCACCGCCACCCCGATGAGCTCGTTCGCGCCCCGGCCATGGCCCTGCTCGCGCCCGTTTCGCTGCGCGGAGACGATGAGGGAAAGAAACAGGCCCAGCAGCGCGATCCTGGCTCGTCCGCGTTTTCGGTCCGATCCGCTCATGAATGCCAGCTCCCGTCCATGCTCCGCATCGTTTTCATCGCAGAACACCCATGGTGCCGACAGGAAAAGCAGAACACTTCGTCCGCCGAGGGTGACCTCGCGTGCGCACAGAGTCCGGACCGTGAACGCTAGTGGAGCGGTACCGGTTTCCTTCCTATTGGCGGTGGCGTGTCCGCATTGGTCCACAATGGACATATGGCGCGCCTGACCGTCGAATCACCCGCCGCGGGTGAAGATCGCCGCGCATACCGGTCAGGCGCGGGAGTCGAGTGCCGTGTCGAGCGCGATCGCCGCATCGATGAGGGCCAGGTGGGTGAACGCCTGGGGAAAATTGCCCAGCTGCTCACCGGTCGAGCCGATTTCCTCGGCGTAGAGCCCGAGATGGTTTCCGTAGGTGAGCATCTTCTCGAACACCAGCCGCGCCTTCTCCAGCCGCCCCGCGCCCACCAGCGCGTTGACGTAGTCGAAGGTACACAACGAGAAGGTACCTTCGGAGCCTGGCAGACCGTCAGGGGAAGCCGCCGGGTCGTACCGGTACACCAGGCTGTCGGTCACCAGTTCCCGTTCCATCGCGTCAAGCGCCGCGAGCCACAACGGGTCGTCGCCCGCGACGAACCCGGACCGCGGCATCCGCAGCAACGACGAGTCGAGCACGGCCGATCCGTACCGTTGCACGAACGCGCCTTTGCCGTCGTGCCAGCCATGTTCCCAGAGCTGGGCGTGGATCCGGTCGCGCTCGGTACGCCACCGCTCGACCGGGCCCGGCCACCCGAGTGCCGCGGCGAGCCGGAGGCCGCGATCGAACGCGACCCAGCTCATCAGCTTGCCGTAGGTGAAGTTCTCCCGGCCGCCCCTGGTCTCCCAGATCCCTTCCTCCGGGCGGTCCCAGTTGCCGGCCAGCCAGTCGAGCAACCCGGTCAGCGCCTGCCAGCCGCGGTGGCCGACGGTCAGTCCGCGTGCGGCGGCCTGGTGGACGCTGTCCAGCAGCTCGCCGTAGATGTCGAGCTGGAGCTGGCCGGAGGCGTCGTTGCCGATCCGCACCGGGTGTGAACCCCGGTATCCCTCCCAGTGCGGCAGTGTCTCCTCGGAGAGGTCCGATGAACCGTCCACTCTGTACATGATCTTCAGCGGGCCGCCGTCCGCGTCGTCCTGCCGCTGGTACCGGCCGCGCAGCCAGCGGGCGAACGCCGAGGCCTCGTCGGTGAAACCCATGGAGAGCAAGGAGTGCACCGCGAACGAGGCGTCCCTGACCCAGGTGTAGCGGTAGTCCCAGTTCCGTTCGCCGCCGATCCGTTCCGGCAGCCCGGCGGTGGGTGCCGCGACCATGGCCCCGGTCGGCGCGTAGGTCAGCAGCTTGAGTGTGATCGCGGACCGGTTGAGCGCCTCGCGCCACCGTCCCCGGTAAACCGACTTCGCGAGCCAGTCGCGCCAGAAAAGCACTGTCTCGTCGAAGATCCGCGTCATTTCGGCGACGGGGATCGTCCTCGGTGGCCCGTCTGCGGCCGACTCCAGCACGAAACCACGCACCTGGCCCGCGCGCAGCTTGACCGAACCACGCACGGCGTCTTCCGAAATGACCTCGACGTCCGCGATCGCGGCGTCATCGGGTTCGCGCACCGTGTGGAGGGTGAGCACGACATCGCCAGCGTCGAACACGACGCCGTCGGCCGTCACCCGCGTCAAGTGCTCCCGGCGCCCGTAGTCGAAGCGTGGCGCCAGTTCCACCTCGAACTCGATCTCCCCGCGCACACAGCGCAGCATCCTGGCAAGCCGATGGTTCGCGGTGACCGACGGCCCGGCCGGCGGCATGAAGTCGACGACCTCGCCGGTGCCGCGCTCGGTCATGAACCTGGTGATCAGAATGGCCGTGTCGGGCAGGTACAGCTGCCTCGCGCGATAGGAACCGGCGGCCGGGCCGACGCGGCAATGCCCGCCGCGCCCGCTGTCCAGCACCGCGGCGAACACGCTGGGCGAGTCGAAACGCGGGCAGCAGAACCAATCGACGACCCCGTCGGTGCTCACCAGCGCGCTCGTGTGGAGATCACCGATCAGTCCGTGGTCGGCGATCATGGGGTACTGGGTCATGTCCGTCTCCTTCGTCCCCTCACCGCCACTGTGTCCGCGGTGCCCGGCGCCGGGCGTCATCCGCCGTGGATGACCTCGGGCTCCGGTGGCCCGGCGTTATCGCGCGATCCGGGTGATGAGCCCGGCCGCCGCCGCGTGCGACGGTGACCGCGGTAATGGTCCATTCAGGGAACGGAGTCAGCATGCGCCAGCAACGCCACGACCGGCCGCGGACCGAGACCTCGGCGGACGACGAATGGGCGGTGGGGCCGGGGACCCCACCACCGGGTTCTCGCTCCCGGATGTGGGCAGGCTGGGTCTGGTTCGCCGCGGTGATGATGGTCATCATCGGCATCTTCGGCGCGATCGAGGGCCTGGTGGCCCTGTTCAGGCAGGAGTACTACGTCGTCGGGCCCGAGAACGTCCTCGTGTTCGACGTGACCGGCTGGGGCTGGTTCCACCTGATCGCGGGCATCCTGGTGGCGCTCACCGGGGTGGCGCTGTTCCTGGACGCGGTCTGGGCCAGGGTGCTCACGGTCGTGCTCGCCGCGGTCGACGCGGTGGCCCAGCTCGCTTTCGTCCCGGTCGCGCCCGTGTGGTCCACCATCGTGATCGCGCTGTGCGTGATGGTCATCTGGGCGATCGTCGTGCACGGTGGTGAAAGCCGGCTCGAGCTGTGACGGCGACGGCCACGCCGGATCGGGCGGCACCCGGTCCGGCGTTGCCCCGCTGCCTGGTGCTCCTGCTCGGCACGGCCTCGGCGGTGGTCACCGTGGCCGGGCTCAAGGCGATGGCCTGGCTGATCGCGCCGGTCCTGCTCGCACTGGTGATCGTGATAGTGCTCAGCCCGGTGCACAAGTACTTGCGGGAGCACGGTTTCCGGACTTGGGCGGCGACACTCGTGCTCGTGCTGCTCATCTACGGGATCCTCGTCGCGTTCAGCCTGGTGGTGATCGTCTCGCTGGCCAAGCTCGCCGCACTGGTGCCCCAGTACACCGACCGGGTCAGGGCACTGGCGACGACGGCCGCCGATGCCGCTGGGCGCCTCGGTGTGCGCCCTGGCGGGCTTCGGGAGGCCGCGAGCTCCATGGATCTGGGCAAGGTGCTGACCTCGCTCGGCGGGCTGCTCGGCGACGTCGCCGGGCTGACCACGAGCGTCGTGTTCCTGCTCGCGCTGCTGCTCTTCTTCAGCGTGGAGGCCAACGGCATCGACACGCGGCTGGCCGACATCGACGGTGACCGGCCGCAGATCCGGGTCGCGCTCGGCGGTTTCGCCTGCCGGACGCGCCGCTACCTCGCCGTGGCCACGGTCTTCGGCCTGATCGTCGCCGTGGCCGACACGGTGGCGCTGGCCTGGCTCGGCATCCCGCTGTCCGTGCTGTGGGGACTGCTTTCCTTCGTCACCAACTACATTCCGAACATCGGGTTCGTGCTCGGCCTGCTCCCGCCCGCGCTGCTGGGGCTGCTCGGTTCCGGCTGGCAGCGCATGGTGGCCGTGATCGTGGTCTACGTGCTGATCAACTTCGTGGCGCAGTCGGTGATCCAGCCGCGCTACGTCGGCGACGCGGTCGGCCTGTCGACCGCGTTGACGTTCCTGTCGCTGGTGTTCTGGGCCTGGGTGCTCGGTCCGCTCGGAGTGCTGCTGGCCGTGCCCGCCACGCTGCTGGTGATGGCCGTGCTGGTGGACGTCGACCCGGCGGCGGGCTGGGCGGCGGCGCTGCTGCGCGCGCCGCCGAAGCGGGCAGGCGAGGTCACCACAGGATGAGCACGACGAACAGGAGCGCGGCGACGATGTTGATCAGCCAGCTGTGCTGGGTCATCCAGTCGCGCACGTGCGGCATCGCCTGTTCGGCCTTGCGCCGGAAGAGCAGATAGCCCAGCAGCGGCAGCGCGGCGATCAGCACGGTGGCGGCGATGAACGGCCAGGCCGCCGCCACCGTGGCGCCGGTCCGCGCGAGCTCGGCGCCCACGGTGATCATCACGACGACGTCCGACGGGAACAGCCCGAGCAGCAGCAACCCGGTGGTGAACGCCTTCCCCGGGCCCGCCGTCATCAGCGAACCGAGCCAGCTCGGCGGTTCGATGGTCCGGCGGTTGACCCAGTTGTACACCGCCACCGCGAGCAGCGCGGCCACCAGCAGGTACTCGATTATCTTGGCGAGCTTGCCGTCCTGGTCGCCACCGGCCACGAGGGACTGGCCAAGCCAGGTCGTGAGCGTCACCCCGGTGTACACGGCGAGCGTGACGCCCGCCAGGAACGACAGCGACACCGCGACCGGCCGCTTGGCCGTGATGAAGATCAGCGCGGCCACGATCTGCGGCCCGGCCATCATCGTGACGGCGAGCGGCAGCACGGCGAGGTTCGTCATGTCGGCTCCGATCCCGCGGCTCGGCCGCGTTTCCCGGAGCCTCCCAACCGGCGGGGCGCATGGTCATCACCCGCGCCGGGCGATGCGCAGGGGTGCGCGCATGGCTTGCGATGGCAGCAGCGAGAACCCCACCAGCGGAAGGACATGACCATGGTTACGTTGACCATCTGGCGCTTCGACTCGGCCGAAGGCGCCAATCGCGGGGCACGGACATTGGAGGTGCTGACCCAGACAGAGCTCATCAGCGTCCATGACGCCGCCGTGGTTTCGTGGCCGGAGGGCCGGAAAAAGCCCGTACTGCACCAGTTGCGGCATTTGACCAGCCGTGCCGCGCTCAGCGGTGCGTTCTGGGGCATGCTGTTCGGGCTGATCTTCCTGGTGCCCTTGCTCGGTGCCGCCGTCGGCGCGGCGGCGGGGGCCGCGGGGATGGCGCTGACCGACGTCGGCATCGACGACAAGCTGATCAAACAGGTGCGCGACCAGCTCCGCCCTGGCACGTCGGCGTTGTTCGTGCTCAGCTCCGGCGCCGTGATCGACAAGGTGAGAAATGCCTTCACCGGGCAGGACAAGCCCGAGCTGATCTTCACCAATCTTTCGGCCGAAGAGGAGCGGAAGCTGCGCGAAGTGTTCTCGGACTCCTGATCAGACAGTCCACTGAGGAAGGACCGGCCGTTCACTCCTACTTCCTGCTTGGGCCAAGTGGGTCACCTGGGTGCGCTTCTCTTCTCATGTCGACGAGACACCTGGTATTGATCTGTCACGTTGCTACGTCACAAAGGAGTGACCCATGGCCGTCCCTGCCCGAAAACTGTCACTGATTCGGATGAGCGCGGCCCTGGGGGTCGCAGCGCTCGCGATGCTCGGTGTCGTGAGCCCCGCCAACGCCGTCAAGGCGACCAACTACGTCGCTCTCGGCGACTCCTACTCCTCGGGAGTGGGCGCCGGGAGCTACGGCAACTCCGGTGGCTGCAAGCGCAGCGCCAACTCCTATCCGCAGTTGTGGGCCAACAAGCACGCCGGCACCACGTTCACCTTCGTCGCCTGCTCGGGCGCGCGCACCGGCGACGCGCTCAACCAGGCCGACTCGATCACCTCGTCGGCGACGCTGGTGACCATCTCGATCGGCGGTAACGACGCCGGGTTCGTCGATGTGATCACCAAGTGCACCCTCGGTTCCGACCAGGACTGCGTCAACCGGGTGAACACCGCGAAGGCGTACGCCACCAACACGCTCCCGGCGTTGCTGGACGGCGTCTACAACAAGATCAAGTCGAAGGCGCCCAACGCTCGCCTGATCGTGCTCGGGTATCCGCGCTTCTACACGGTGCCGGGCTCGTGCAATGTCGGGCTGAGTGACACCAAGCGGTCCGCGATCAACTCGGGCGCGGACACCATCGCGTCGGTGACCTCGGGGCGCGCCTCCGCGGCGGGCGCGACCTTCGTGGACGTGCGTGGTTCGTTCACGGGCCACAACATCTGCTCGGGTGGCACCTCGTACCTGAACAGCCTGACCTGGCCGGTGGACGAGTCGTACCACCCGACCGCGCTCGGGCAGTCCAACGGCTACTACCCGCCGCTGGCTTCGGTGACGGGATAAGGGGTCGTGAGCGTGGGGGGGGGGGGGGGGGGGGCCCCCCGCCGGCACGCGGGGGGTGACCGTGGGGGGGGGGGGGGGGCCCCCGCCCCCCAGGGGGTGGC
>NZ_JBHWEB010000069.1:0-54055 GCF_042734395.1 Amycolatopsis sp. NPDC059657
GCCCCCCCCCCAGTGAACCCACATCTGTTCCTGACCGTCTACAGGGCAGGAAGTTCCTTCGATACGGCTGCCAGCGCGCTGGTCGTTGAGCAGATCTACGACCGCGTGCTGCCAGGGTGGCGTGACCGAGCACCTAGCCATGTCCGAAACCGCTTCTTCGGGCACGCTGAGGCTGCCGGGCGCGCATGTCAGCGGCCAGTCTGGTTTTGTCTGTCTGATGTGACCGCGTTTGTCGGTCAGTCATGACCGCGGCCCCGAGGGGTGCGGAGCTGGTGTCCGTGGCATGTGACCGCGGCCTGAGATGGGTGCGAGCGGATCACAAGTCTGCGCCGTTTGACGGTCCGTGACGAGGTCCTGACGCCGATCGAGGTCAGCCGCCTCGCTCGTCGTTCGTCTCGACGGACAGCTGTGGCCACAACTCGGTCCATTGCTCCAGCAAGCTTGCCGAGGGCTGAGCCGCCATGCGCAGGTTCTGCTGCGGGCGGAAATGGACGGTTGTCCCGGTAGTGCCGTCGTCGGCGATCGGGACCAGGTCGGTGACCGGGATGCCGTGTTCGTAGCGCTGGGTCCAGGAGCCGTTGTGGCGCCGGTTGGTGTGGACGAGCCACTCGCTCAGCGCCGCGACGATGGACATGCCCCGGCGCGGGTGGCCGTCGGGAAGCAGTTGTGCTTCGGGGACGTCGAAGAACCGCAGGTCCTTCGTCGCCATGATCGGCTTCTTCACGGTGCGGCCTTGGTCGTCGACGCGGGTGTCGGTGCCTCGTCCGTTGTCCGCCAGGGACACTGAGCCGTCGGGGTGCAGGGTGAGGGTGGATCGTCCGCCGTCGTTGCTCTCGGCTTCCTCGGCCGCGTAGGCAAGAACCTCGAGGATCAGGTGCCCAACACCGCCAGGGGCGAACGTCCCCGGGTTCTGCCGAATGCGCGCCAGGTGATCGACATCGACGGCGCTTGCCCAATCGTGCGTTGTGTTCCGCCACGGAACCTGTGGTTCACTCACCCAACAATGATCCCAGCCAGACCGAAGAATCACGTCTAGCGCCGTCGGTCCGAATGCCTCCGCCGCGCTGCCTTCATAGCTGCGCGTCAGCGGCAGGGAACTGCGCGCGTGCATGGCTGCGAGGGGTTGCGTGCGGTGGGAGGATGCGTGTGCTCTGGTTGAGGGAGCACCGATGCCTCCAACGTCGAAGGTAGAGCTTTACGCGGCGATCCGCCGGGACGCTCGTGCCGGGCTGTCCGGGCGGGCTCTGGAGCGCAAGTTCAACATCGGGCGCCGCACGGTGATCAAGGCCCTGGCGTCGGCGTGGCCCGAACCGCGGAAGAAGCCGCCGCCACGTCCGTCGAAACTGGACTCGTTCAAGCCGGTGATCGACGACATCCTGCGCGCTGACCTTGATGCGCCACGGAAACAGCGGCACACGGTGAAGCGGATCTTCGACCGGTTGATCGACGAGCATGCCATGGTCGACGTGTCGTATCAGGTGGTCCGCGCCTACGTCGCGGTCCGCAAACCCGAGATCCGGATCGACGCCGGCCGCGGCGCGGCCGAGGTGTTCGTGCCCCAGTCACACCGCCCGGGCATGGAAGCCGAGGTCGACTTCGGCGAGGTCGCGGTCCGGCTGCGCGGAACCCTGGTGACCTGCTTCCTGTTCTCACTGCGACTGTCCTTTTCCGGCAAGGCCGTCCACAAGATTTTTCCTTCGGGTGGACAGGAAGCGTTCTTCGAAGGGCACGAACACGCGTTCCGAGTGCTCGGTGGCGTGCCGGTGGGCCAGATCCGCTACGACAACCTCAAGGCCGCGGTCGCGCAGGTGCTCGGGTTCTCCCGGCAGCGGGTGGAAACCGAACGCTGGACCGCGTTCCGGTCGCACTGGTCGGTCGATCCCTTCTACTGCCAGCCCGGCCTGGCGGGCGCGCACGAGAAGGGCGGGGTCGAGGGGCAGATCGGCTGGTTCCGCCGCAACCACCTGGTCCCCGTTCCCGAAGTCGACTCGCTGGCCGAGCTCAACACCCAGGTCGAGGCCTGGGACACCGCCGATGACAACCGGCGGGTCGGGGCTCGCCCACGCACCGTCGGGCAGATGTTCGCGCTCGAGGCGCCGCTGCTGCGATCGTTGCCGGCGGAGCCGTTCGAGACCGGTCGCTGGTTCACCCCGCGGGTCGACCGGTTCAGCCAGATCAGCATCCGCACCAACCACTACTCGGTGCCGGTCCGGCTGATCGGGCGCCGGGTCCGGGTGCTGCTGCACGCTTGCGAACTCATCGTTTTCGACGGCCGCACTGAGGCCGCCCGCCACGAACGACTACTGGCCAAGGCTGGCAGCCGTCTTGAGCTAGACCACTACCTGGAGGCGTTGATCCGCAAGCCCGGTGCGCTGCCCGGCGCGACTGCACTGGAGCAAGCCCGCGCGGCAGGCAAGTTCACCCCGGTCCACGACGCCTGGTGGGCAGCCGCGCGCAAAGCTCACGGCGACCGCGATGGCACCCGGGCGTTGATCCAAGTTCTGCTGCTGCACCGGCACATGGTCCACGAGCACGTTGTCACCGGGCTGGCCGCGGCGCTACGCGCCGGGGCGCTGACCGCGGACGCGGTCGCCCTGGAAGCCCGCAAAGCCGCCGACACCGACACCACACCCACCCCGGCTCCCGAGCAGACCGTCACCGCGACGGCGGTGACGTCACTGACCGAACGGCGGCTCGCCCAGCTGCCGGCCGACACCCGGCCACTGCCGTCGATGGCCGTCTACGACCAGCTTCTGCCCAGCCGCCGAACTCCCAGAGAAGGGACACGTTCATGAGCGCTCAACGCCACCGCGGCCTGACCGAGCAAGCCGCCGACGCCGCCGTCGACCAAGCCTGCCGCCTGCTGCGCCTGCCCACCATCCGCACCCAGTTCCCCGACGTCGCCGACGCCGCCGCCCGCGAACAGATGACCTACCGCGGGTTCCTCGCCGAACTGCTGATGGCCGAATGCGACGACCGCGCCCGCCGCCGATCCGAACGCCGCATCAAAGCCGCCGCGTTTCCCCGCGAGAAGTCGTTGCGCGCCTTCGATTTCGAGGCCAACCCCAGCGTCGACCCCGCCGTCATCCACACCCTCGCCAGCTGCGAATGGGTCAAGAAAGGCCTGCCGCTCTGCCTCATCGGTGACTCCGGCACCGGCAAATCCCACCTGCTCATCGCCCTGGGCACCGAAGCCGCGATGGCCGGGCACCGCGTCCGCTACACCCTGGCCACCAAGCTGGTCAACGAACTCGTCGAAGCCGCCGACGACATGATCCTGACCAAGACCATCGCCCGCTACGGCCGTGTCGACCTGCTCTGCATCGACGAACTCGGCTACATGGAACTCGACCGCCGCGGCGCCGAACTGCTGTTCCAGGTCCTCACCGAACGCGAGGAGAAAGCCTCCGTCGCGATCGCGTCCAACGAAAGCTTCGGCGGCTGGACCAAAACGTTCACCGACCCCCGCCTCTGCGCCGCCATCGTCGACCGCCTCACCTTCGGCGGCAACATCATCGAAACCGGCACCGACTCCTACCGCCTCGCCCACAGCCGAGCCCGAGCAGAAGACCATGAGCAGCAACAACAATCCAAGCCCACGAAGCGGCGATGACACCTTCGACCTCATCGACGACGCCCTGACCACCCTCGCCCAGCGCCGCGGCTACTGGCTCGGCGACGACCTCGCCACGATCGCCTTGGCCGTCAGCCTCATCGAGCAAGCCCAACGCTGCCTGCCGCAACTCGTGCACGACGCACGCGCCAACGGCCACACCTGGCACGAGATCGCCCACGCGCTCGGCACCAGCCCCGACGACACACAACTCCGCTACGACCCCGGATCACCCATCGCCGACAGCCGCTGGCCCCACGACCAGTGAACCCCACGCCTCCAAGTGCGGTCACTTCTCACCGACATTGATCAAGCACTTGATCGGCAAGTGCGGTCATAGCACACGAACATTCGCGGTCACTTCACACCGTCAAAGCCACCAGTCGGAATTCCCCGTGGACGGCCACCCACGGACAGCCAGTTGGATTCCCCACTGGCGGCCAGTTTCACGGTCAGTGATCGCAGCAGGTTCGTCGACGCCGCGGCCATGCAAGTCATGCCGCGACTTTGATCGCGCCTGGACCGCCAGCACGGCGCGGCGCGGTAGCACAGGGATCTGTCAGTTGCCAAGGTCGTGGGACCACCGTGCTGCCAGCGACAGGACAACCTTGCGGCTCGGCGGCGTTGTAAGAACACGTTCTCGATAACGGTGCTCGCGGGTCAGTCTCCTCTTACCGCGAACACCCTCTTCTGCCGATGAGCGGACGTTTGCCAGTCCGAGAACGAGTCCCGCCAAGCGTGTCCCGAATCGGTGCCATTGGCATCGGCGCCGTCTACGTTGCGTTCTGGAGTCAGGTAGCGACCATCTCCCTGCGGAGTATCGACGGCCAAACCGCGGTGCGGGGCTAGGCGCAAGAGGCCCTACGCCGGTCGCACTCTGGGGAATCGCGGCCGAGATTCCCGTCGGGTTCGGTCGAAACATCAGCTAGCAACAGTTAGGCTTCACGGTTGATAGACAGCGATGTTCTGCCGAACTGTCGCAATGTCCGCTTTATCGCAAATGAATATCACATTCAGGGGTGTAGCAATACCGTTTGGTTTTCCAAGAGAGCTGGACCATTCCTTGGCGGCCTTGAAGAGAATTCGAGTCAGATGATCGAGATCGTCATCATCCGACGTGAGAATTTCTCCCGGATTTTCAATCACCAGAAGGTAGCGATCCGCCGGAATCCACGCCAGGTCTCGCAGGCACTCAAATAACGCGTTCCAGTTCCAGCCAAAGTATGCCGGGAATCGAAGTTCGTTATAGAATTGCTCAAAGACTCCATCTGTCGTCGTCATGCTGGCGCCATTCAGATGTGCAACAAAGGTCGTCCCCCCAGGTGGGAGCACATCCACAATGGGAGAGTTTGCATCTTTCTCTACTGCGTGCAGCCAGGGTTTTGCTTCTGTCCACATGTCGATCGACCTCATGTTCCAGGTACCGCCACAATGAATGTTTGGTAGTGAGTAGGAGTATAGTATATTGAACCATCTGACCCGGTGACGATGCGCTCATTGCCTGGCCGTGGGTTCAAGGGAGATTGATAGGTCCCCCACTCTCGATAGATAATCCTTTTGCCGGAACTATCGAAGTCTGCAAGACGGAAACCTCCTTGCCTGCCATCGTTTTCAAATTCCCTGGGAATTGTCGGCCCTGCCCAGTTTCCCCATCCTCCTTCGGCTTCAACTCCATACTTCTTAATGTCAGAAATTACCCTGAGTGACTCCTCGGGAATGTCATTCGGTATCCAGCCTCCGATCGATGTATCGCCCAGTGTAGCGCCGGGAGTGCAGGCGGCCCCGGTGTTGTGCACCAGGACGGGCGTATCACCTGCCAAGACAAAGAACGTGTGAAGGCTGTCGATGGTGAGGTTGTACGTGCGAATCCCGTTCGCGTATCGCTTGCTACCGGCCACTGCGGCTTCGCCGCCAGGAGTACGGAGTCGGTCGCCAACTTTCAGGTCAGCCGCGTTGGTCCAGGCTTCAGCTGTTCTGTCCCAGAAGCGGTGATGTCCAGTTGTCGTGATGGTTTTCAGTCCATCAGGAGTGTCGACGGTGAGATCCACGAAGTCAGTGTCACCGTCCGTGACATGAACGACTGTGACAGCATGTCGCTGTAGGTCACTGTTGCCGGGGTCGGCGTTGGTGATTTCGTCGCCAACCACGATGTCTTTGATGGGTTTGGTGGTCCCATCACCCATGAGAACATGTGTTTCGGGTGCGAAACTGTTAAGGCACGGCAGGTTGTTTGGCCATCCTCGTGCCGCATCGGCCAGGCGGGCTTCCTCCGCGATGGCTCGTTGAACTAGGTCTTCGGCTGCTCTGATTTCGGCTGCGGACTCGCCCAGAAAGTCGATCGCCCTGCCACCGGCTCCTGCGGCCTCCACCGCTGCTGCGGTGAGTTCGGCGAGTCTGACTTCGCCTAGTTCGGCTGCTGCAGCGCCGAGAACCTCTGCAAGATCGCATTCCGGGCACGACACAACACTGAGAATCAGGAGAAGAGCATTGGCGGCTTCTGCAAGCTGGCCAAGCCACTCTGGGGATGTGCTGGGCGCCTTCCAGCTGTCACCGTTGGGAAGGAACCTCGGATTAAGAAGATTATGGGGATCGATGCACCGGTCAAAATCGATAGTGCCATAGGGATTATAGTCGCGACACTCTTGCTTAAGTCGTTCGAGGATACGTTGCTTTTCGGCCGGTGTGCCGCTGAACACCAGATTGCAGTCCGCTTCGCTGAGCTCAATGACCTGAGCCGTGGTTCGCGAGCTGGGCTTGCAGGCCTGTTTCCGTTGCTCGATCGCATTCTGCTTTTCGGCTTCTGCCTTGGTCGCGACGCTTCGCCACGCGTCGGAGGCCGCTTTCGCCGCCTTGATCGCATCGGCACCGGCGGCGAGCGCGGCTTCACGTGCGACACGCGCGGAATCGGCCGCCTCGCGAGCGTAGACCGCAGCAGCAGTGGCCGAGCGCTGAGCCGACATAGCGGACACACTTGCCCGGTCGGCCGAGGCGACAGCGGAGGCTGCGGCGCGTGCAGCGGTGGCGGCCGACGCTTTCGCCTGCTCGGCGGACGCGGCGGCTCGGTCGGCTGCGGCCTTGGCCTGGTTTGCATAGTCGGTTGCCTGGGCGGCAGCGGTCTTGGCCTGATCGGCGTAGCCTGCGGCCTCATCGGCAGCGTTGCGAGCGGTCGCAGCGGCAGCCTGCGCTTCCTTGGCGTCGTGGGTAGCGGTCGCGGCCGCACTGGACGCCTGGGCGAGCAGGCTGTCGATAGCGGCATTGTGTGCTGCGGTGTTCTGATCCCGCTGGGCCGCCCGATACTGGCCGACGTTGAGGAACTCGCGCAGCAGCAACGGGGGGCCGTCAAGGGCAGCCTGTGCCGCAGCTACCACTTCCTGGGCGCCTGCAGCACGGGCTGCGGACATGACCTGGTTGACCTTGACCTGATCATCGATGCTGAGAGCCGTGTACTGGCCGGTGTCGATGAACGCACGTATGGCCTGGGCGGTGTTGGTGTTGAGCGCCTTCTGTGCTTCCTGCACCACTACGGTTCGTCCTGCCGCGCGGGCGGCGGACATGATCTGGTTGACCTGCAGATCGTCGTCCGCTGCCCGATCAGGGTAGTTGCGAGTGCGGAGGAAGTCGCGAACGGCGATATCAGTCGCCGCGAGCACCGCGTCCGCCGCTGCTTTAAACCTCGCTGTCCCGGCATCACGGAGCTCACGCAAGATGATTCGGTCGTCTTGGCCTGCGGCAAATAAAAGACCCGTGGTGATGAAGTCAGCTGCCTCGTCGTCAGTCCCGCCCAACGCGGCAATGGCGCTGGCCTTCGTCCATGAGCCACCGGTCTCAGCCAGGTTCATCGCGACCTTGCGGGCATCGGTGAGGACCGTCGCTCGCGCGGCGCCAGTGGCGGTCGCCTCCGCGATCAATCGATTGGTTTCCGCATCCCACCTGCTGGCCTGGTCGGTGTCCCATCGCTGAACAGCGGGTCGGGCGACGTGGATGTCGAGGGCGGCCTTGGCCGCGTCATCAGCGTTCTGGGCGGCGAGGGCGAGTCGGTCGGCATCGGCCTTGCGGGCTGCCTGAGCGATCTGTGTGGCTTGGTTGGATGCTGTAACCGCGGCGTTCGCGGCCGCTGTGGCGGCGTTCGCGTGTGCGGTGGCTTTCTCCGCGGCGTCCGCGGCGTTTCCGGCATGCGCGACAGCATCGAGTGCTGCTTGCCTGGCGGCCATCGCGTCCGCAGCAGCCGCGGTCGCGGCGTCGGCTGCCTGCCCTGCGGCGTCGGCTGCCTGTTGTGCCCATGACTGGCTGGCGTTCGCGGCAGCTGTCGCACGAGCGGCTTGCGCTCGCGCTGTCGCCGCAGCGGCTTTCGCCTGCCGGGCGTCGGCGCCCGCTGCGGCGGAATTGTTCGCCGCAGCTGTCGCGTCCGCGGCAGCCACAGTCGAGCTCGCGGCGGCCCGTTTCGCGGCGTCGCCGACCTCATGCGCTTGCTGTGAGGCGATGCGGGCGGACTTCGCCGACTCCGCAGCCGCGGCCGCGCCCTGAGCCGCTGCCTTGGCGACCTCTGCGGCAGCTGTCGCGGCGTCGGCCTTGTTCTTGTCGCTGACAGCGGCCGCGGCGGCGTCATAGGCATGAGAAGCGGCTTGTCCTGCTCGCGAGGCCGCGACGGCGGCCCGCGACGCGGCAGCGGCAGCGATACGAGCCGCGTTCGACGCCGCGTTCGACGCGTTGATGGCCTGCCGAGCTGTGATCGCGGCCTGATTAGCGGCGAACGCCGCCTTCGAGGCTGCTTCGGTGGCCTGACCAGCGTGCCCCTGAGCTGTCTCCGACGCGGCCTTCGCAGCCTGCGCCGCCGCCTGCGCCGCGGCGGCCTCGGTGACGGCTCGATCCGCCTCGAATTTTGCCGCCTGAGTCTCGCTCGCGGCCTGCTCCGAGGCAGCTTTCGCCGTCGACACTAGCTGTTCGATCGTCGCCGTTTCCGCGTCGCGCGCCTGTGCGACCGGCAAATCGAAAGCGAGGAACTGCTTCAACGCTTCTGCGGTGTTCGCGTTCAGTGCCTGCTGTGCGGCTTTGCGCACCTCCGGGCCACCAGCCGACATCGCCTGGTTGACCTTGACGTCCTGGTCGATCCCGAACGGGATCTGCCAACCCGTCCGCAGGAAGTCCTCGAGCGCTTCCTCTGTGCCCGCGTTCAGCGCCCGCTGCGCCGCCTGCTTCAGTTGCGGACCGCCACCGGACATCACCTGGTTGACCCGCACATCGAGATCATTGGCGTGCGGGGTTTGCCAACCGTGATCCAGGAAGGCCTTCAACGCCTCGTCAGTATTCGCATTCAGCGCTTGCTGAGCTGCGGCCTTCGTGGCCACGCCCCCGCTGGACATGATCTGGTTGACGCGTACATCGCGATCGATCACGGCATCGGTGTCCAGCTGGGTCGTCAAGAACCTTGCGACGTCAGCATCGGTACCTACTAGCGCCTGACCGGCGTCACGCTTGGTCGCCGGGCCACCGAATCGCCACAGCAACGACACCTTCGCACGGTCAGAGGCAGATACCACCGATGGGGCCTGCGTCGCGACCGCCCGTGAACCAGTCAGCGATACCGGAGTCGCCTCCGTCGGCGAGCCAATCACTCCTGACGTCAGGCTCGCTGTCAATGCCATGATCAACGCAGCACGAAAACGGCTTCTTGCAGTACGCATTCAGAAAAGTCCCCCTCGGACCGTCGCGAACGATAAGGTCGAGTTACCTGTCGCCCGCCAATCAAAATTAACAGAGGCTATACGTGCGGTCTACACCACTTAACCCATGACAGAGGTCACACGACACAAACGGCCCTGGCTAAACGAGGAACTCGTGCCGTAATCTCACTGCGCCGCGTCGGGGGACTGAAGAAGCAGCAAAAGCTTCGAGGCAAATGTCGGATTTGCGACAAATCAGCCATTTGAGCAGGGGGACGTATATGCGCGCGTTGAGCAGGACTTCCATGGTCGTCGCCGCTGCGGTGGCAGCCGTGACGATCGTGACAGTGAGCACCGTGACCGCTGCCAGCGGTGCCGGGCCCGACCCGGACCAGCAGCCGTCCGCTGTGGAGGATTTCAGCTATCCGGATGCGGACAGGATCCTCGCCGACTATGGCGTGCAGTTGATCAGCGGAGACGGGCACCTGCTGGTAGCCGACTCTTGTCCGAGACGTGCCGACACCGTCGGAGTGATCCTTGTCAAGTCCACGAGCCCGGTCGGCCCGGCGAAGGATGGCTGGATCTGCTTCCGGGTGACTGGCCCCGGCGGGCACTTGAATCTGAAAATCCCCGCCGTCTACGCGATCACGGGCGATGGACTGGCCGAAGGCCCCGGACACAAGATCCGCGCCGAACTGAGCACCGACGCCGGAGTGCACACCACCGTCGATGTCGGCCCCAAAGAAACCGTGCAGGTCGGTATCGCCGCCAGCCCGCCCGGCGCACCCACCGTGCTCCTTCAGTTGGACGCGTCGTCCTGACCGTGTGCGGACACCTCGACATTGTCCATAGTGGACACATTGCCGATGTCGAGTCGATCGAAATTCATTCTTGAGGGGATTTTTGATGGGCTATCGAAGGACGGCGAGAGTGACGGCCATTGTTGCCGCTCTCGCTGCAAGTGGACTTGCCGCCGCAGTGCCGGCGGGCGCGATCTCGAACAGTGCAGTCGCGGCGGATGGCGCGTACGCGTTCACCGCAAAGATCAATACCGACACGCAAGCCTGCAGTGGTGTGCTGGTCGATCCGTGGTGGGTGCTGACCGCCTCTTCGTGCTTCCCGGGCAATCCGCAGGGCGGGCTCCCCGTCAAGCCGGCCACCGTCACGGTGGGTCGCACGAACCTGGCCGGTACTTCTGGGCACGTTCTGCACGCCACGGGCTTGATTCCCCGTGGTGACCGCAACGCGATGCTGGTGCACCTCGACGCTCCCGTGACCGATATCGCCCCGGTGCCGCTGGCCACCGCGGTTCCGGCGGCCGGTGCGAAGCTGCGCGTCGCCGGGTTTGGCCGGACCAGCACCACGTGGGTTCCTGACCAGCTGCACACCGGCGCCTTTACCGTCGCCTCCAGTACCGCCACCACCCTCGCGCTGACCGGTGACAACGGCGCCGACACCTGCAAGGGCGACGCCGGTGGCCCCGCGATTCTCGAAACCAGCGGGCACCTGGAACTGGTCGCGATCAGCAGCACCACCTGGCAGCACGGTTGCCTCGCTGTGAACGAGACCCGCCAAGGCAGCACCGAGGTCCGCGTCGACGACCTCAAGGCATGGATCGACCAGCAGGTCACCGAACAGAAGACCATGGTCCTCACCGCGACCGTGGCGACGCGGTCGGTGAACCTGACGTGGAAGCCGAACGCCGGGCAGAGCTACCCCAGTTACCGCGTCTACGGCGCCACCACCCCAGACGTGCCGTTGACTCCGGCGACGCTGCTGAAGACGGTCACGACGCCGAAGTTCACCCACGGGCCGTTGGGTGCGAAGCAGGCCTGGTACTACCGGGTCGTGCCGGTCACCGCGGGCGGGCAGGACGGGCCGCTGTCCACGATTGCGTCGGCGACGACGAAGTGGATCGCGCAGAGCGACTACACCGCCGACGGCCGCGACGACTTCGCCGCCGCCTATTACTACGGCGGCGAGCAGTCCGCGCTACTGATGTGGCCGGCCACCGCCAACCCGGCTGGTGTCGACAAGTTCACGCAGAGGTGGACCAATGACGGTTTCGACGCCTCCGCATGCCGCTGGCTGCACGGAGACTTCAACGCCGACAACCGCACCGACGTCGCCGCGTTCTGCTCCTACCCCGACGAGGTGCAGACAAAGCTGTTCGTCTGGTACGCCACCGCCGACGGCTTCGCCTACCAGGGCGACCAGTGGGACAGCGGCCCCGGCAACTTCAACGCCGCCCAGGCCAGCTGGGTGGCCGGGGACTTCAACGGTGACGGCCGGACCGACCTGGCCGCCACCTACGACTACGGTGACGCCAACACATCACTGTTCGTCTGGTACGCCAAGGTCGGCGGTTTCGGCGGCAACGAAGAGAAATGGAACAGCGGCAGCGGCAACTTCAACGCCGGGCAAGCCCAGCTGATCGCCGGTGACTTCAACGGTGACGGACGCGCTGACATCGGCGCCGCCTATCATTACAACAACGACGTCTTGAGTGCGTCACTGTTCACCTGGAACGGCACCGCCACCGGCCTGGGCACTCAGACCGAACGGTTTAGCACCGGCGGCGGCTTCACCGCAGACCACACCCACTGGATCACCGGTGACTTCACCGGCGACGGCCGCACCGACGTCGCCGCTGCACGCGACCTGGGCAACGACCAGACCTCCCTCGAGATCTGGAACGCCAACGCCACCGGTTTCGACAACAAGGTCGAGAAGTGGAACAGCGGCCCCGGCCAGTTCACCGCCAGCCTCGCCCAGTGGACCGTCGGCGACTTCGACGGCGACGGACGTACCGATATCGGTGCGCTCTACACCTACGCCAGCGACAACCACGCCGCCATCCACACCTGGCACGCCGTGCCCACCGGCCTCGACCCCAAAGTCATAGCCTGGACCGGCACCCCTGCCGAACTCAGTGCATCCAAAACAACACTGCTCTAGCCAGCTTGAGTCTGCTAGGCGACAACTGATCAAGTCAACGCGTGCCGCCACCCGCAGGGGGTGGCGGCACGCACATGCTAAGAACCCCTCGCGATGTGGAGCCTCGGACGCGTTCCCGCTGGTCCGACGTGACCATCCGCAACTCAACTGCCGGCTGGCGACGCACCTCCAATCACGCGGAATACCACGGAATGACTGTCTTCCCAACGGTGACCGCAGATACCTTAACGACAACGCACTGTCATGCCGCGAGTTGCGCGCTGCCATGCCGATGAGCGGGCGGAGCGAGCAGCTGTGGCGCATTTCCGCAGTAACGCCAAGAATGCAGTTCCAGCTCAACGCCCATAGGCATGATCCTCACCGATTTCTAGGACAATCCGAGCATCTGATTGATCGCCTGGACGACGACCGCCTCCACCCCGTTCGGGTCGTTGGCACTCGCCCCCGCGGACAGCGGTGCGAGCAATGAGTACGAGAGCCCATAGGTACCGACGCCGATGATCTTCGGATCGCCCGCCCAGCCTGATTCGGGGCGGCCGCCCTCGGACAGCACGTCGTAGGCGGGCACGTAGCAGTCGATGTGGTGCGCGTACGCCATGACCCACAATGGTTTGGTGCCGTACTTGGCCGCAAAGTTCCGCTTGGTGCCGACGTGGTAGCCACTGAGCACCTCGTGCGACATCGTGAGGATCGTCAGGCCGCCGAGGTCGAGCTTCTGCACGGTCATCGGCAGGTAGCCGGGCCGGTTGCCCGCGTCGAGCTCGGCGATCATCCTCTTAGCGTGCCGGACACCGGCCTGTCCTATCGGGCTTTCGTCGTTCGCGGTGATGCGGTCCTGGTACTTCTTCCGCAGTGCGTCCACCTGTGTGCCGTCTCCGAAGTCGACCGCATACGGCAGTTTCGCTTCGGTGATCGCCGTGGTGATCGGGCCGGTGATCGGGAAGTGCGCCGCGTTGCGGACTGTCGCGACCACGGCGTCCGCCAGCCGCGTTCCCCAGAACGCGACCTTGTCCTCGCCCGGCGGCGGGTTCCGGGGGTCGACGTCTCCCGCCGCGCCCTGGAAGAACACAACGGGCGCGCCGAGTCGCTTCTCGGCGTTGTCGACCGCCCACCCGCAGAAGTCGGCGTCGAGTGCCGTCGACGCCCATGCGGCACAGACCGGATGGCAGACGTGCCCGGCCAGCACCGCGAACAGGTCCCGGTTGTCGGTCCGCTGGGCCACCAAGACCGGGACCTCGTGCGGGGCCCCCTTCCCAATGGTGGAGGCCTCCGGGACAAGGCGGTTCTCGCCGACCTCGGCGTAGCCTTCCGCATACCCGAGGGTCACCTCGACCAGCGGCTTGTTGTGCGCCGCCACGGACGTGCGAACGATGGCTTCCACGAATTCGTCGGTGTAGGCCTTCGCGTCCGCGGCGGCTTGTTCGCTGCCGAGCAGGACGTAGGGGTCCGGCTTGTCGCCGACCATCGGACCGTAGTGGGTGTGGCTCTGCGCCAGCACGAAGTTCTGTGCTCCGCTGACCACGCCTGCCGCGACCAACCGGCTGAGGATCCGCTGGTAGAGAGGGCGGGGGATGCTGATGATGTCCGTCTGGACCAGCACGATCCGCTGGCCCTGCTGCGACACGAGGATCACGCAGCGGATCTTCAGCGGGTTGGCGGCCGAACCGTCGGAACGCCGGTCGACGCTCCAGCCGTAGCCGCCCATCGGCAGCCCGGCGCGGACGGGAAGCAGGTCGACCTGGATGGACATCCGGAAAGGTGTAGGCACAGTCATGCTTTAGCCCACCCCCAACTCGTCGCCGGAGAAGATCCGCCGGTTACTCCATCGCCCGCCCGCCCCGGTCGTCGAGGAACAGGCATAACGATGCTTGTTCGTGCGATCTCCGCGCCAGCTGAAAGCACCGCGGAGTCCCGATTTTACCTCCTTCAACCACACATCTCCAGACACCCTCACAATGAGGGCGGTGGCAGCACCCACAAGCAATCGGATTACCTCGCAAACGCATGTCCCTCGTCCAACGCACTCTCATGCCGCGAGTCGCGCGTTCAGGAACGCGGCCGCGGCCCAACGAACCGCGCAATAACCCGTTCCACTTCTGCGCCGGTGTCAGTTGGTACCAAGACTGGCGACATGGTGGTCGTCCCTCGACTTTGGCAACGACAGATCGAAGCCACTCCAACCCGATGGGCGGGCAGCTCTCCACGGGCTAGGGCCACGCCTGCCGAGAGCACGCTACGTAACCGGGAGCATGGCCAGCTAACTCCCCACTAACTGGCCGCCAGCGGGGAGTTCAAACTGGCCACCAACACGCGCAAAGGTTGTGCTTACGCGACAAGCCGAGATCGACGAAAATTTGGGCGACAATGCTCCCCGTCTCAGCGCTGGCCGGTTTCACCCTTGGGTGTGGCAGGCTGCAAAAGATCTTTGGCGAAGCGGGCATTACCGGAGTGCAATCAGTTCCGTAGCGCTTCGCGTCAACGCGGAGACGCAAGCCAAGGTCGGCCGCATGGACGTATCCGAGGTCAAGCTGTTCCAGCCGACGTTCAGCAGTGATTCCCCCAAGCCGGGCAATCCACAACTCCGCGTGTGGCGTGACGACGGTTCCGACACTTACAAAAGCATCCATAGGGGCATCTCAGCGTTCGCCGAGGGCCTGTACGCAGCTATCCGCAACCCGAATAACCACGCCGTACAGGCCGAACTTGACGAGACGGTTGCTCTAGAGCAGCTCGCAGCCTTCAGCGTCTTAGCCCGCTGGGTGGATGACGCGACGGTCGAACACTGATCGGTTGGCGAACCGGGATAGGTCGCCTGGGTCGCGATCAAGATCACCAGTTCAGACCCTTGCTGCCAGCGGCGTTTTATCGGAGATCCTACGCGGGCGCACGTCGACGCTCGGCACGAAGAACCCTAGGGGTGCCGATGGTGAAGTTGCAGATGGCGGGTGCGTTCGTCGATGGGTGGTTCGAGGGAACGTCGCACGGCCCGGGCGAAGAGCTGGACACTGCGGACCGCGAACTGCCGTGGAAGGTCTACGAGCAGGCGCCTTCGCGACGCTATGGACGCGGGTGCGCCCTGCTGCTCACGTTTCCCGAGACGCGCGACGGGCTTGACGCGCTGGACACCTTGTTCGACTCGGCGACGGTGGGCGTGATCGCGACGGCCGACAATCCCGAGGACCGAGGAACACAGGTGGCGTGCCGTCAGATGGTCGACCAGACGCTCGTGGCGATTCGCGAACTGGAGGCTCGGCTCTGCATCGAGCCGGGACAGCTGACGTATCTGGGTATCCGGCGGTGAGCTGAGCTACTCGAGCCCTTCCGGATACTGGACGTACGGCGACCGCCACTTACGCGGCCGTGGCTTGACTGGCGGGTGGTGCGCTTCAAACCACAGCTCGACCTTGGCGATGTCGTGTTCGTCGTCGCACGAGCGCACGGTCAAACGCCACCAGGCGGCCGGTCCACCGCGTTCGCGGAACCACGCCGTCAGCATCTTCTCCAGATCAACACCGTCGGGGTACCCGCCGACCAGCGTGCTCTGCGTTGACCAGTAGTCGATCGAGAGCTGCGGGTCGACGGCAAGGAAGGCGATCGTCCAGCGGCATGGGGCGCGGTCGCCCTCGACGGGCGGACACCACCCTGGCCTCGTGTACGTCGCCATACCAGCAGTCGAACATATGTTCGTTACGTGTGCAAGCTGGGATTGTTCACAGCGGTGCGGCTTGGTTCAGTCGCGACCAGAACACGGCACGCCGGGGTCTGTCGCTTGTAGCCGGTCGGTCGAGTCGTTCGCCTGCAGCTCGACGATGCGGAGACGCTGCTCTTCCAGCATGAGCCAGGTCGCCGAGCTGTAGCTGAGGCCCGCCACGTCCAGCAACCTTCGCTGCTTCCGGAACCGGAAGAAGTAGCGGGTCGCCGTCTTGGTCGCCGTCTCGGCCGCGATGTACTCCTGGTGTGCCAGGTCGAGTGCTTCGTCCGCGGTCTTCGGCATCTTCCGCAGGATGGCGGAATAGTCCGCTTTCAGCTGGGACATGGCTGACTGCTTCCCGGCGGGCACCTCCATGATCGGTGTCCAGTCTGGCTGGTTGCCCGGCGCTGTCTTCGGTGATGACATGGCCGGTATTACAGCATGTTGATCACGTCAAGCTGTCCTTTTAGGCTGGTCAGCATCGGGAAGGCCGGTAGCTCGGTTTCTGTCGGTCGGCCGAGGTACGGTCACGCTCACCGGCGGCGACGGTGGGGAGCGGCAGTGTCAGTCGAGAAAACTGTGGCGTCCGTCAACGAAGCCGTGGCGAAAACCCAGGTGGCGATTGAACGCCTCCGGCAGGCCGCACAGTACGTCGATGAGGCCCGTCAGACGCTGGTCCAGGCGACTCAGGGAAGTACCGACCACGAGGTGGGCCACGCCGTCGGTGCGCTGATGGCGGCGGCCGGGGGCGCGGCCGAGGTCGGTCAGCTCGTGGCCGAGGTGCCCGCCGGCCTGTCGGCATACGCGAAGTCCCTGACCGGCGGCCACGACGCGCCGGGCGGTGGCCGGTCGCCTGGACAGGCCGCACCGTCCAGCGCCGCGCAGACCAAGCCGGAGGATCCGGTGGAGAAGGCGCGCCAGGAGCTGCCGCCTCCGGTGGCTGGCCGCCGTGGGGTGAAGACTGTGGGAACCTGGTTTGCCCCCGGTGAAGCCGGCACGGCCATTACCAGCGGCCGGGACGACCGCACGGAACGGGTGGACGAGATCTTGAAGGAGGCGGGGTGCGACCGGCGGCCGATCACGGCCGCTGCGGATGTTGAGCTCAAGCTCGCCGCCGAGATGCGCGACAACGGCATCACGGACGCGACCGTGGTCATCAACAACATCCCATGCACCGGCAAGACGAGCTGTGACGGCCTGCTGAGCATCGTGCTGCCGGAAGGCAGCACGATGACGGTGCACGGGCCCGACGGTTTCAAGAAAGTTTACAAGGGAGGCGCTACATGGCAGTGGTGAAAGGCTGGTACGACCCGGGCCAGGCCGAGCCGTTCGAACTGACCGAACGGGACCAGGTTGATGCCCTCCTTGACCGCATGGTCACCGAGGCGACCGAGGCGCCGGTAGGCGTGATCGCCGAGCTTGCCTGGGAGGGCGAGGAACACAGGTCCATCCTCCAATTCGGTCTGCGTAACGACAGCGTCGGCTTCGTCGGCTACATGGGCAAGGGCGAGGCGAGCGTCATCAGCACGTCCGGGGCGACGACGCCGGAGCCGGTGGCCTACGACTACCAGGCACATGAGCGCGAGGTGCCGAGCAACGCGGAAGTCTCAGCGGCCGCTGTTCGCCAGGCGGTCCGCGACTACGTGTCCTCCAACGGCGCCCGCCCCGCAGGAGTGACCTGGCGCGAGATCTAGCGTCGGTTCCGACTCTGACGCCGTGCAGAGCAGTGCGCCGTCGTGGCCACACTTACAGAGTGCCCGGAGCCGCTGCCGAGTTGTCGGGGCCGGCACTCGTCGGTTGACGAGGGCCAGGCGCATTTCGGTTATGGTCGGCCGCTGCGACCAGTCGCTAACACAGCTCGCAGAAGCGATGTTCGCGCAGGAACTCAGCAATGATCTGAGGTGATTGTCCAGCGGGACGGGTTGCGGGCCGCCCTCGACGAGGGACTTCAGCTCGCGACCAAGGCGAGCGTGAAGATCATCGCGGTCCGCTCTTCGATGGGACCAGCAGGCTCACGCGAAGTGCGCCTTTCGTGGCAATTCTTGCAACAGCGGCTGGAGCCGACGCCAGGCGTTCGGGGGGGTCGGGCACCCCGCGGTTGATGCAGGCTCGGCGGGTCTCGGGTAGTGATCGGCCACCGTAGCTGGTCGGGGCCCAAAGCGCAGAGCCGATGTTCGGTTGGGAAAGGCGGCGCTGGTGCGCCACCTTTCCCAACCGTAGCCGCGTTCAGCGGCGACTGCTTGGCGGCAGTTGGAACCACTCCGCTCCGGTAGCAATTCGGGCTTGATTCAAGCGGCCTGCGGCTGCTGCCGAGGTCCGTCAGGCGCTAGCGCGGCTCGGTGGCGCTTTTATGCTTGCCGTACAACGAGAACCGCAGGAGAGTCTCAGCGCTTGGCAGCCGCAACCTTTTTTCGTGAGCCCCGCTTTCCCGGAGAACCAATAGGTTCCGTTGCAGTCGCCTGAGCCTTCTCATAGGCGTCCAGGATTTCCGCGGACAGCCGCCCGCGATTGGACACCTCATAGCCGTTCGCCTGCGCCCACACTCGAACCTGACGGGACCTCTCACGATCGGTCTGCGACGCGGACGCCGCTGACTGACCGGTCGCCAAACGGATCTTCCTGCCACCAGTACGTTGGGCGACTTCGATGAATCGCGCGAGTTCATCGCGAAGACTTGCCGCGTTCTCATCGGACAGGTCAACCTCGTACGTCACACCGTCCAATGCGAATGGAACGGTCTGCGTCGCAGGGGTACCGTCAATATCGTCGACCATCTCGACGACTAGCTTCTGTGCCATTTTCTTACTCTTCTCTTCAAGACATTGCGGGCCTACCGGACAGCATACCCGGCATTGTTTTGTCATGCGTCAACCGACCCAATAGGCCGTCTAATGCATCGGCAGGAAACAGAAGGCCCGCGTCAGGGTACTCGACGGCGAGGTCACCGAGTGCGTTGCAGGTTTCCGCTTGCCCATCAGCGTCTTACAGCAAGGCGATGTCAAGGCGGTGTCGCTGCCGACCCTTCAGCTCGACTCAGACGCTCTTTTCATATACCGCTCGATGCCTACCCGGGCCCTTGAAATCGGAGATCACGAATACGCCGTCAATAAGCTGATCTCCGGGCGCGTTCATGAAGCCGCGCTTGAGCCAGGTTCTGTGCGCTGCGAAGTTGTCGGGTTCGGAGGTGAGGTAGAGTCGTCGAGCCCCGAGAACCGTGGCTCGGTCGGTGATGGCGGTGAGCAAGGCGGAGGTGATGCCTTGTCGGCGGTGTTCCGGGTGGGTGATCACGTCTTGGATATAGATGTCGTCGGGGCGCTCTTGGCTGCGGAAGGCCATGATGGCGCCTACGAGATGACCGTTGACTCGGGCGATCGGGCAGGTGCTGGAGAATAGATTGGCGTAGAGCCAGTAGTCCGAGGTTGTGCGCGGGCGAATGTAGGGCTCGCCCAGCTTCATGAGCTCGATAAGCTCGGGGATGTCGTTCTGGTGCAGTGGTGTGATCTTCACGGTTGCCTTTCGTTGAGGTGTACCAGTTCGACGAGGTTTTTGGCTGCGGTTGCCGGGTCGATGGCGTCGATGATGCTGCGGCCGATGATGAGGATGTCCCAGTCCTTACTGGAGAAGATCGCGGTGTCGGTCGTGCTGAACCCACCGCTGACCGCGACTGGGAGTGCGGTCCACGTCCGAAGCTCGCGCGCGACGTCGAGTGGTGTTGTGCTGCCGATGCCGATGTCGATGTTGGTGGTCACGGTGAGGCCGTCGATCCCGGCGCGTTCCATCTCGGTGATCCACCGATGGTCGGTGTTGATCGGTACGTCTAGGAGGATGGGCACGGCGAGGCGGCGGCCGGCGTCGACGGCGGCGTGAACGCTGGCCGCTGTGGCGGGACCGATGAGCTGGACGATGTCGGCGCCCGCCTGGGCTGCGAGCATCACCTGGTCACGACCCCAGTCTGCGGACATCATCTCGGCGACGACCTTGGTGTCCTCGACAGCGGTCTTAATTTGCTCGATCGCCCCGACACCTACCTTTTTGATGAGGGGGTCGCCGACTTCGATGAAGTCGACTCCCGCGCTGGCGACCGCGCGGGCGACGCGTACGGCGTCGTTGATGTCGCTGAGGTCGAGCGCGACTTGGATGGCGCGGCGATTGCGGATGCGGCGGAATCGTTCACGGGTGCGATCGGTGTCCTCCGGCTGCTCCTGGGCCGTCACCGCGGTGTGGCCAGCCTCCCGTCGGACCAGCCAGCGGCTGCTGCTTCGCCCGCGTTCGACCAGCCGGGCGCGAAGGTCATCCGGCGGGGTGAGGTAGCCCGTGCGTACTTCACGCAGGATCGTGGCAAGAACTTCATCGTCGTAGCGTTGCTGAGGTTGGTTGACGGTCGGGCTCGTGCTGGCGTGGAGCACGCGGAAACGGTCTTGGCTCGGTCGGATATGGCCAGGAGTTCGCGACCAAGCGGTGTCGGTGTCCAGGACTGCGAGGGCCGTGTGGATGAGGTCGGGCCGCCGCGGAGGCAGGCCGAGCCTGTCGAGTCCTTGCAGAGCGCGCTCGCGGACGTGCCAGTTCTCGTCGTTGAGCAGGACCTTGAGGTGGGTGGACGCATCATGGCCCGGTACGCGGGCAATTACGGGCGCGACGGCGGCGCGGACCTTGTAGTCAGGATCGCGTACGAGACTGGCCATGACGGTCAGGCCGGTAGCGTCAATGACGACCGTCGGGCTATCGAGAGCTTCAGCCAATGCGGCACGCACGCGCCAGTTCGCATGGCTCAGAAACGTCTGCAGCGTGCTCCCGGTCGAGTCGGCGAAGAAGAGGTAGAAATGCCGGGCGAAGTAGGTCGCCTCGTCGCTGTCCGCGAGATCGGCTAAGTCGAGCAGCGTGTAAGCATCGGTGCTGTCGAAGTTCTCCTCAACGAACCGAGTCATCTCCGGCCACAGGTCGGCACCGAAGCGCCGCAGCATGGTGAGCAGCCACCGGTAGCAACTGGCCCCGAGAGCGTGGTGCAGCCGCGGGCTGGCCAGCAACGCCCGGGTTAACGCTGGTTCGGGGCCGTTCTCCGCGCGCGCAGCGCAGGCGCGCACCACTGCTGGCGTGAGGTACTGCGCGTCGCTGGACATGGAGATCATCAACGGAACCGTCGATCGGAGTGAGGCGTTCGGCGCCGTCACGATGCTGATGAGCAGGGCGGAGTCGAGATCGTCGAGCCGTTGCACAACGAGGTCGAGCAGGCCGCGCGCGGTGCTGGAGATCGACGCTCGATCGGCCAGCTCATTGAAGGCTTGCACCGCGGCTACTGACCGCCCCCGCTGCTCGATGAGATCGGCGATATGTGTGGCGAGGAAGAACTCGCGCAGAACGTCGTGAACGAACTCAGGAGCACGGTTCGATTCCGCCAGCACTAGGGTCGCGGGTATGTCCGATGGCAGATCAAGCGCGCGGCCTGCAGTGTCGGCGCTTCGACGCAGAGCGACAGGTACATCGTCGACGCCTTGCTGTTGAGCAAGTTCGGTCAGCTGCGCAAACCTGTGTCCTTCCCTGTCGGCGCCCAGGATTCGGCGTACACACCGGTGGAGGAGCGCGTAGGCACCCAGACCACCACCCGCCAGCTCGGGAGGTGTGTCGAGTGCGAGTTTCATGTACAGGGGCGTGCGTGCCAGGTCACGGACGCTGGGCGGAAGGCTGTCAAAAGGGGTGCCGGTTTCCCGTTCCCACGTGCGCCGCGTCAGATCAGCGGGCCACGGCGTCAGGCTGTGCTGAGTCTCGTGGTCCTTCGTTCCGGCTGAAGTGAACAGGGATGCGTGCAGCAAGGGGTAGGCGGTCGTTTCAAGTGCGGGCGGAGTCCGCACGGTCAGCACGAACCGCAGTGCCGGAACGATGACTTGGCGCAAGATCGTGTCGACGTGTCGACACAGCAGAGAAAACATGTCGTGGGTGGCGATGCCGTCGACGAAGACCAGGCACGGCCGGGTGAGTCGGGACGCGTGCTCCTCGAGCGTGAGCAGAGCGTCGTCACCGCGTGGGATGGAGGCGTAGCGCAAGATCTCGACGGCCAGATCCGTAGAGCTGGTTTCCCAGCCGCTGACCGCGAGCAGCTGGCAATCGGCCTGGTCGGCGAACTGCTCGGCCAGGTACCGAGTAAGGCTCGTCTTGCCTGTTCCCGCAGCACCGGAAACGAGGAAGACCCGTGCGGACGAGGTGAGGAAGTTGCGAGCGGCGTCGATGGTGTCGCTCGGCGGGGAGTACGGGAGCGGTGTGCCCGGTCCGGGGACGGCTGTGGCCAGGAGGGCGGCTGTCCGGGTTGCCGAGCCTGAGCCGAGCCTGCCGCCGGAGATGCCGCGTTCGCGGTCGAAGTGGTCCCGTTTGTCCTCGGGCAGGCGGTTGAGCTCGGTCGTGAGGGCTTCGATCGTTTCGTGTTGCAGTGTTGAGCCGCGATCGGGTTTCTCCCAGCCGACCACGGTGCTTTGGGCGTAGCCCAGCCGCGCGGCGAAGGCACGTTGGCTGAGGTGTTGAACGTCGCGCAGCAGCTTCACCTCGGACGGGGTCCAGGTCGGTAGCCGAGTCACGGAAGTTCCTTCATCCGGTGGGCTGATCACGAGAACATGCGATTTCCCAGCGTAGCGGCCTGCTCACTCGCCACCACCGATCACCACCGATCACCTCCCGCGCACGCGAACCTTCCCGTAGGTACCTCGAGACCGGCACGGTCAGTAGCGATCACCAGCGCGACCGGCGCTGGCACCAGCCTGTTGAAGGAGCCGCCATGCCCCCGAGCGCATCACCGGCCCCCACCTCGTTGACCCCGTCCTCGTTTCCCGGCTTCCACCAGGCCTACGCCGCAGTCCTCGCGGATCTCACTCAAGCACCCGCCCGTATCTGCACGCGCGGAAACGCCGGGCCTGAACGTTTGAACGTCTCCTTTCAACTGGACGACCCGGCGGCGCGAGTCCCACAGTTCGCCGCACGCAAGGCAAATATCGTCTTCAACGTCGCGGAAGTTCTGTGGTTCCTCAGTGGTCGGGACGATGTCGCGATGATGCGGTACTACGCGCCGCGCATGAGCTCGTACTCGGTTGACGGGATCACGATCGCCGGCGCCGCGTACGGCACGCGGATGTTCCGCACGACGGGAGCGGGTGGGCTGTCCGCGTTCGACGCGACCCTGAATCTGATCCGCGAGGACGCGGACACCAAACGGGCCGTCATGCCGATCTTCGGAGCGCACGAAGTCGGGGACGGCACCCATCCCGATGTGTCCTGCACGATCGCCTTTCAGCTGTTCCGGCGCGACGACCGGCTGCACAGCGTGTGCTACATGCGAGCCAACGACGCCTTCCAGGGGTTGGTGTCCGACGTGTTCTCCTTCACCTTCATCCACGAACTGGCGGCCCGCCTGCTCGGGCTCGAAATTGGAACCTACGCACATCACGTCGGGTCGATGCACATCGGCGACCAGCACCTCGCCAAGGCACAAGCCGTCGTCACCGAAGCAGCGGCACATCCCTCACTGCTGCTGCATCCCGCGCAGCGGATGCCGATCGCCACCACCCGCGACATGGTCGACTTGGTGTGCGCCGAGGAGGTGCAGCTGCGTGCCAACCGTCTCCGCCACACCCGAGACTCCCTCGCGGGGACCGGCCTGCCCGAGTACTGGCAGCAACTCGTCGGCGTGCTCGAGGTGTACCGGCACATCGTCCACGAGCCGCAGCGCGCTGTCGACGAGGAACTGCTCGATTTTCTCGATCCCGCGCACCGATGGCTGCTGCACCACAAGTGGCCCACGCGCGTCTCGCTGGCGACCGAGCTCGTCCAGGGGGACATGTGACGGGGCAGGTTGACTGGTCGCGATGGACGGTCGTGCTGCTCAAGCCTGACTGCCTCGAACGTGACCTCGTCGAGGCAGTGCTGCGCCGTATCGGCGCCGAGGTCACCCTCGTCGCGGTCGAACGTGTCACTGTGGCCGACTGGCAGATCTTCATCCACTACTGGGACCTGTTCGTGTACCGCCACCGCCTCGATGTCGACGTCGCCGCCTGCTTGCGCCACCGCTACTGCGGCCACGAGGTCGTCGTCGCCCTCGGCTACAACCCGGACACCGGCATCGACACCGCGACTCGCGTGCGCGCCCTGCTTGGCGACTTCGATCCCAGCACCGCGCAGCCCGGGACCATCCGCGCGGACCTCGGCGACGACAGCCTGACCGCCGCCCGCCGAGAACACCGTCTCGTCGACAACCTCGTCCACAGCTCCGACGACATCGCCGCGGCCGCACGCGACTTCCACATCTGGTTCGGCGGCCACCGCGCCACCGATCTCCTCCATCCACCCACGCTCGCCGACAGCTCGGAGGTACCGATCCCATGACCCGCACGCCGGTCAGCCTTGACACCGCCATCACCCGCGGCGCCGGACGGCTCACCATGATGCCGCCGGATCAGATCGCCAGTCTCGACCCCTACATGGCGCAGTACGTGGGCTACCGCAAGAGCGGCCTCTCGCTCAACCACGTCATCGGCTGTCCGCTGGACTGCGCCTACTGTGTGCGCCATTTCTGGGGCAACTTCGAGCAGAAGATCCCCAAGCTGATCGAGACCACGGCCACCGCCGTGCAGGCCCTGGTCGACCACGCTGGCTTCGAACCGCACGTGACCCCGATCCAGATCTTCAACAAGGCCACCGACCCCTTCCTGCCCGCGGTCAAGCCCGAGCTGTTCGGCGCGTTGCAGGATCTCGACGGCCGTGGCCTGACCAACCTCGTCCTGCTGATCACCCGCTTCCGAGTCACCGAGGACGACATGGCTCAACTGGAGGCGCTCACGAACCTGCGAGTAACGCTACTGTTCACCTACTCCGGCATCGAGGACACCCGGATCGAGCCGATCGCCAAGAGCTCGATCACCGTCACCTCGTTGCAAACCGCGGCACGCACGCCTGGGCGCCGGACGAAGGTGCTGCTCTACTGGCGGCCGATCGTGCCCGGCTGGAACGACCAGCCCGACACCATGGCCCGCGTTCTCGAAGCCGGGCGGGACGCGGACGGCATCGTATTCACCGGCTACTACCACAAACCCGAGAACGCGGAGTTCATCCGCTCACTCGGTGTTGAACTGCCCTACGATCTCGACGACGTCGCCCGCCGCAAGGCCATGCCCGCGGAAATCGACGCGAAGGTGGTCGCCGCGTGGACAGCGTCAGGCATCAGCACACCGCTGTACCGCAAGACATCGTGCGGTGTCGCCGCCGTCCACGACGTCGCCGACTACAACGGCCACTGGGGCGTCAACGAACTCTGCGACATCTGCCCGCTGGCCCAACAGAACCGCTGCCGCGACGCCCACCGTCCACCCACCGACGCCGAACTCAACAGCATTTTCGACAAGCTCGGATACTCCTCCCCTGTCGTGTTCGACGAAGGCCACGTCTGGACGCGCGGTCTCAGCGAGCAGCAGCGCTATCCCATCCAGCACCAAACCGGTTTCCAGATCTGGGACACCACACTGCCGCACTTCACCGGCAATCACGGCCGGTCCCTCCTCGGGTTCACCCCCGATGAGGCGGATCAGCAGCGCATTGCGGCGGTGCGCCATGAACTCGCCCACGCGACGCGGTTCGATGACGAGTAACCCACCAGGACCGAACGGAGCGACCGTGCCCGACCACACAGTCCCCTGGACCGACGCCGACCTCGTCGCCATCGACCTCGAAGGCAGCGGACCCCAAGACCCCGCTGGGGAGGCGATCCTTGAGATCGCACTCGTTCCGATCCGCGACGGTGCCCCTGCCCTCGATCTCGCGTACAGCACCTTGATCAACCCTCAGCGGAAAATCACGCGCGGCCCCTGGACATCACCTGGCATCACCAATGCAGTCCTCGAGCAGGCACCCTCCCTCGACGAAGTCGCGCCGACGATCATCAACATGGTCGCTGGTGCGCGCCTGGTAGGCCACAACGTCCGCGTCGACTGGCGCCTCCTACACAAGACAGTGCCCAGCGCGGCCCCAGCCGGGCTCATTGACACGCTGCGACTGGCCAAACACCGGCATCCCGAACTCAAGAAGGGACACGGGCTGCAGGCGTGGATCGAACGCCTCGAACTCACCGAGACCATCACCGAAGCGTCACACGGCGGTCAACCGCATCGCGCCCTCTGGGACACAGTAGCCACGGCGACTCTGCTCCTGACCTTCTTACGTGAGCGGCCAGCGACAGAGACGGAGCTCGGCACTCTCTTGAGCACCGCTGGACTCGATCTGGACGGAAACCCCCACCCCGCGCAACCCGCCGAGCAGCACACCCTCTGGGATTCCCTGTGAACAGCCACAACGAAAAGCCGGGCAGCCTGCTCAACTCCGCTTGCGCGGCAAGCTCGCCAACCATGAGCGATGGCGCACAAGCCGTGTCTGTTCGTGCTTTGCCCGTCGGCGCAGATCGGAACCACCGTCTGGGGTTTGGTTCCATGCAGCTCACCGGTCCCGGACACTGGGGCCCGCCGCAACACAGGGACGACGCCATCCACGTTCTTCGCGTCGCGGTTGAGAAGGGCATCACGCACGTCGACACCGCCGACGCCTATGGACCGTCCACAGCGGAATCGATCATCCGTCATGCACTGCACCCATATCCGGATGACCTACTGATCGCCACCAAGGGCGGCATGACCCGGCAAGGACCCAACAGGTGGGCGCCCCTCGGAAGGCCCGAGTACCTACACCAATGCGTGGAAATGAGCCTCCGCCGATTGCGACTGGAACGAATCGGGCTCTACTACCTCCACCGCATCGACCCGGCAGTCCCACTCGAAGACCAAGTCGGCGTCCTGGCAGACATGCAACGAGAAGGCAAAATCCAGCACATTGGCCTATCCAAGGTCACAGTTCCGCAGATTCTGCAAGCTCGCGCACACGTCAACGTCGCTGCCGTGCAAAACAAGTACAGCATCGGAGCCAGAACGCATGAGGACGTCCTACGCTACTGCACACAGCACGGAATCCCCTTCGTCCCGTATGCGCCACTGGCTGCCGGTCACCTGCTCCAAGCCGAAAACCGCCTTGCGCAGCTGGCCAAATCCCGAGGCGTCACACCGGCACAGCTTGCGCTCGCATGGCTGCTGCACGCATCCCCAGCAGTGATGCCCATTCCAGGAACGAGCCGTCCCGCTCACCTCCGAGACAACCTCCTCGCTCGACAGTTGGACCTGAGTAACGACGAAATTGAGGAGATCGCGTCGGCCGGAGGCCCATAGCTCCTTCTCAACGGCGGCTCGAAGGCCCAACATCGACTGCGTTGCTGACGTTTGGCACTTGCGGCCGGCTGCCCCGACGCTGCCGTACGCTCACGGAGGCGTCTACAGGTGTCTACCCGGCTGCTGGCAGACGATCAGCCAAACGAACCGGAGTTGGCGGTACGAATGGTCATGATTCAGGGCTGAGCAACGACTCCCTATGCAGCACCCAGACAGCTGGGTTAGCGGGCCCCGGCGCCTAAGGGACTGAGGCCCGCTAGAGCGAAATTCGGTCACCTAGTGTCGACAATCGTCCAGAGCAGCAAGGAGTCCCAGCCAACCTGGACCGCTCAACTCGAAATCACCGCCGTCGGGATCCTTACTGTCCCTCACACGGGCTCCGCCGTCACGCGGGAACGCGACTTCAACGCAGTCGTTGACGGCTCCTCCCGAGTGACTGCTCTTAATCCACACCAATTCATCACTCACGATTCGTCAGTGCCCTTATCTGTCCATTGATCAGATCCACCGAGTCGGGCCACCCCAACGCGAGGTCCGATACATCCTCGAACGTGGCTGTGAAGCGTCTTTCACCCACATCATCCACCCAAGAGCCACCCGCAGGGTGCTCCAGGTAGACACCGACTTCGTCACTCTCAGGGAAGCCCACCAGCGTCAACGGTCCAGACATTGGTCCATAGGCTCCTGCCGCAAACGGCAGCACCTCGACAGTGACGTTGTCTTGGCCGCCCACCGTCAAGATATGCTCAAGCTGTTCACGCATAACCGCAGGTCCGCCTACCTCGCGACGAATGACTCCCTCGTCGAGGATCACGTGGTACCTAAGCGGCTTGGCGGATGAAAGCCGCTTCTGCCTCTCGAGGCGCAGCCTGACAACTGTGTCTGGCGACACCTTCGGATCCCGTAGCCTGCGGTTCGCCTCAACGAGCGCCCTGGCATACCTGCCGGTTTGGAGCATTCCAGGCACGGGTAGCCCGGCGATGGCCTTGATCCACTCTGCGTCGCGCTCCGCAGTCATCAACTTCCGAACGGCGCGGGACGTACCACTAGGCAGACGGATCGGTTTGGGCTCGTTCTTCGCGTCCTCGTAAAGCTCGTCGGCTTGCTCCTTCACCTCGTCTGCTCCGCATATCTGGAGCAGCGCAAACACCGCACCGTAGGGCGGCAGCACATCCCCAACTTCGTAACGGTTGTACGTGCTGACGGTGACTTTGAGGAGCTCGGCGATCTCGGCTGGCGAGTAGCCAGCTTCGACGCGGATGTTGCGCATGAACTGCCCGAGGTTCGCCTTCGCGCGCGTGGATACAGCCATGCGCGGCAGCATAGCGTCACCATAAACCGTGCGTGCGCACGGATTAAACCCAAAAGGAGGATTGAACCGTGCGTGCGCACGGGTTTAGGGTCGCCTAGTCGACGGGGTGGGCGTCCCCGCAGGGGACGGTGCCCTTTACGAAAATGGCTGTGAAGCGCGCCTCTGTTCACCCCGTCGACGCAGGTCAGACATCAAGTAGGTGCGACCCAAAGACGGGAGGCGACCGATGGGGCTATCGGCGCTTGAGGCGAGCGGCGGCCTTGCATTGGGGGCGGGATACGAGCCCGCGGAAGGTGGAGTCTCAGGCACCGTCGCCGCAGCGTGCATCTGTATCGCGGCAGCGGTTCTCGCGACCGTTCTGTGGAGAAGAAGCCACACACCCACCAAGAAGCAGTCGCGCGGACAGTTCCCTGAACAGCGATCTCGCACTGCCAGTGAGGTCGTGTGGCCTACGTCGATCGACCTGCGCAGATCAGAAATCGACCGGCCTAGGTCAGAACTTTGTCGACCCCAGGGCCTGCTCAGGCCGCGTGCGTCTGTACGTCATACCCCAACAGTCGCATCAGCATGCTCGGTCACACCGGTGAAGATCTTCGGCGAGGTCGACGCAGGCAACGTGACCAAGACCCCCCAAGCCCCGACCGCGACTTCCCGAACCCCCCGTAAAGGAAGCAGCGGCCGGTGGGCACGAGGCACGTGCGTCCCGCAGCCCTTGCCTCGTGTCGCTTCAAGCTCGGTCACGTCGATATCGGGACGGGTGTCGACGTGACCGAGTATCCAGGATGGCTGTGCGGCGATGAGCTCGCCGCGGTGAAACGCGCCAAGTCGTGCGGCTTCTCGTTCAGCGTGCGCGACACGCCGGGCATGCACACCATCGACGGCATCCGGCAGCTCGGGGCCTACCGCGAAAAGGTGGAGCTCTGCCGGCAGGCAGCGTCGAGCGGCTGGCGGGTGCAGGAGAACAGCGCCGGAACGACTGTCGTGCTCGACACCGCCGGGTCACTGCGCACCGTACTGAAGACCGTGCTCGAGGCATGGCCGTCGGTTGCCCAATCTCCGGACGAGCTGTGAGGGGCTACCCGGCGTGGATCACGCCGGAGGACGTCGGCTTCATCGAGCTCCTCGAGGAGCGGGGTTACACCTTCCAGGTGGGGGACGCCCCGGAGGCGGCCACCGTGATCACGGGTGAGCTGCGCGGCGCCTCGCACGGTATCGAGTACGTGGACACGCTCACGGTGAGCGAGTTCATCTCGCAGGCCTGGCGCTACCGCCGCGAGCACGACCCGAAGCACGGTGATGCGGTCACCCGCCACGCACCGTGGACTCTCAAGGCGCAGCCAGGTGCGGTCGCCGATGTGCTGCGCGAGGTGCTCGGGTGGCCGACCGTCGGGCCGGTGACGCCGTGAGCGCCTCCGAGCGGATCATCGCGACCAATCCAATTCATGCAGATTGGGCGTGGCCTCCACATCATGCACGAGCGGAACCGGAGCAAAACCTAGGCGACACGCTGTTCACCTGTGCTACGCCAAGCACTACTGCGTCCGAGCAGGCGCCCATCGTCAACCGCGCTGAGGGGCCGCCCCAGAACATGCGGCCGTTGGTGTGCGCGTTCGTGCACACCATGTGGGGGATGAATGGAGAACTTCGAGCAGCTCGAGGACCGGCTGATCGAGTATCTCGGCGACCGCAAGACGTGCGACGCGATTCTGGATGCCGTGTCACTGCTTGCCGAACGCTGCGACGCACGGCTGCAGATCCGCGCTTCGCCGGGAACTGCCGTCATATGGGTCGAAGTCGCGCGCTAGCGCGTGCGCCAACGAACCATCGCCGCCGAAGCGCGCCCCAGACGATGCTGACGCGCCTCGCCGAGGGGCCGGCTCGTGGACTCACGCGCGCCGGCGACTCGCTCAGTTCCCCGGTGTTTCCAGTCCGAACCGACGGAAAATTCGCGGGCAATTACCAATCCGAAGGCGTGGTTCGACCCCGGCCGCCATACGCACGCAGGAGCGAAGGGGAGTAACCGATGCTACGAACTGACGCCGGGCAGCCGCTCCGGCTCAGCGACGTCCAGCACGCCGTCCTGACCGACTGCGTGCTGCGCGGCGGGTGCGCGCCATGCACCGACCAGCAGAATCCGACGGTGTTCGCGCTTCAGCGGCACGGGTTGGTCGAGCTGAGCGAACGCCGTTGGCCGGGATACCGCTACGTCCACATCACCGAGCGTGGGCGCGTCGCGCTTGGTGAGCACTCCGACCCGCGGCAACCAGTACAAGAAGTAAGTGAATCCTAGAAATAGCGGAGAAACCGGTATGAGTACGACAATTGACCGCGCGACGGTGAAGCAGGCTTTGCGTTCGGTCGGGCGTGACTGGGACGACGTCCAGGAGACGTACACGCCAGCTCGAAGACTGCCTGACAGCAACACGTGCTGGGCTGTCGACTTCGAGAACGCCGGACAGCTAGCGGAATTTATCGTGGCTCTGGTTGCCGCGAACCTGCAGGCGGTCGGTGACCAGGAGTGGAATCCGGTGCGGGAGATCCAGCGGATGGCGGCGGCTACCCGCACCACCACCGCCGAGGGCATGACGGGCGAGGAGATCGTCGCCTACTGGCCGGGCTACCGGCTTGAACCCGCTGGAGGCGAGAAGACAGTCGCGGACCTGCGCAGGATGCTGCTGCAGCTCGCCTACGACGTGGAGGAGGGCCGGATCGGGTCCAAAAAGGGCACCCTGCGTGAGTTCGCGAGGTTGTTCCGTGCGTATGACGCCAAGGGGGGTGCGGCGGCTGATGCTGAGCAGCCCGCGTAGCTTCCCCGCCCGGTCGGTGCTCATGCGTGCCTACTACGTCCCGCTGAGCAACCCTTCCAGCGGAGTGTGGTTCGCTGCGGACGACGACGGGTTCAAGAACGCCCGAACGGACGCCGAGACACGGGCGAAAGTACTGCGCAACAAGCACTTCGTGCCTGGCGACGTTGCCGCCAGGCATGTCGGCAACGAACTCCGCTGGGAAATGCGGCGCCCGGACGGCTCCCAAGGCGCCATTGTGGCTGGCCAGTGGACGCTCTTTCACCTGCTGGCCAACGGCACGATCTAGACAATATCCACTGTGGACACCTCACCCATCTCGGCTAAAGCTAGGCGTCACCACAGCGCGGCACTCGACCTCGCTCGCCGAAAGTAACGCGGCCAAGAGCGCACTCAGGGTTTGGAGTAGCAGCTAGCCACATCATTCTACTTTTTCAATCGCGCAGATTGGTAGGAACTCATGAATACAAGGACGACTGTGGGGTCTCGCAATGGGTCGGCATAGTATTGCGGACAGCCCTGCCACGACTCACCGATACACACAACACCGAGACTTCGAGTTACTCGGCGATCCAATCCGGCCCATCGACGACGTGCCCTATCCCCGTTTGGCTGGAACCTCGCGGAAAGAAGGCGTGGGTACAGTGAATTCACCCGAGGAGTACTTCGCCGAGCTCATCCGGAAGCTGACCCTCATGGGGTACAAGGGGTACATAGCAGGCCCCGAGGAACAGCCGATCGGGATCGGCTACCTCCGAGTACACACCGACGAGATCTCAGACGTCATCCTGGTCCAGGGCGACTCTAGTGCCTTGGGGTACCGGGCGTTCTGCGACCCGTCGGATGACACCAATGGGCCATTCAATCCAAAACACCACCTCTTCAGCACCCACGGCAAGGCGGTGTCAGTGCTGGAAAAGATGATCGGCCTTCCCGATCCGGGCACTCTCGAAGAGGAATCTGAGAGAAAACTGGATGCCCTTCCTGGACTTGAGGTTCCGAAACTGTGGGTCGTCGCATCGTTCCGGCCTGTTCCGATCGAAGATCGATAGTTCCACAGGCCGTCGCCCGTAGTGGTTTGACGACGCGAACCCAGTACGTGGCGCCAGGCGGATCCCCTCCGCGATGTGGCTACCCCAGGCTACGACGGAGCCCTGAACTCTGCCATCCACAACGAAAGGGAGTCGACCTATGTCTCGTATGACCTGGTCAACCGACGACGAAGCGGCACACGCGCGAGCGTTGGGTTCGATCCTGCGCAACGAACGGCTCGCGAGCCACCTTTCGCCGGAGCAGTTGATCACCAAGACCGGCCTCACGATGGACGCTCGGACGCTAGGGCAGTTGGAGGGCGGCGGCACCTCGATGTCCGCCCTGCACCTGTTCTTGCTGTTTTCCCAGGTTGGACTTGCTCCGCTGGTCGCGGAGCGACGCGCGCGGGAAATGGTCGTCTACGCGAGGGACAAAGCCGCGCGGGACACGCAGCGGCATCCTGAGGTGGTGTCGTGCTGATCGGCCGGTGGCTGTTCACTCACGTGTATCAGGGTTCTCGGCGCCTGGGCGATGGCCTTCTATGTCATCGACGCTGGCAGGTGGCCGGAGCCGCCAGGTGAGCTCCTCGCCCGATGACGGACTTCGTGGGTGGCGCTGGGAGCTGCGACGGCGCCTGCAGCAAGGCTCTCTTTCTTTCCCTGTTCAGAGGAAACCCGCGGCACGGGTGCCGATTCCAGACAGCTCCGGCGCCATTCAATATCAGTAGAAAGTGTTCCTGCACATGGAAATACGTCGTTTCACCGTCGCGTCGTACACCGGCAAGCTTTTCTGGCTTCCCGACGCTGAGGCGACCCGGTGACCCCGGACGATCCCGATGCCGACCGCCGTGCAACGGCGGTGTGGCTCTCATGCGGAGCCGGCGCTGCTGTCGCCGTGCTGCTGGCCATCCTGTCGTACTTCCTGGCTTTCTACCTGAGCGCGTTCGAGCAGGCCGGTTCGCCCGATGGTCACTCGCCGAAGGCTGATGGGCTGCTGTTTCTTCTGTGGGCGCTCAGCGCGCTCGCCGGTGTCGCGGTGGCCACGGAGACGTATCGCTGGCTGCGGAAGGGAACGCGGTGAACACGGAGTACACGGGGCCACGGATCGGCGACGCCATGGGACTACTGCTGCGCGACGCGAACGCATCCGAAGCCACCAGGGCGAAGGGTAAGCACGTCCGCGAGTTCTACGACGGCTACCTCAGCATCGTCGATACCAAGGACTTATTCCGGCGGCCTTTGGATTGGCCAGACGAGACTTGGTGGGGCTACGAACGTATCCAAGGCGATGTGCTGGACCTCAGCGTCGGGGCGGGACGGTTCGCGGTGCCCTTGCAAGACGACGGGCTCGCCGTGGCCGGCTTGGACATCTCGCCCGGGGCCGTGGAAGTGGCCAAGCTACGCGGTGTGACTGACGTGACGTGCGGTGATCTGAATGAGGTTGCCTCAATTTATGCCCCACGGCGGTTCGACACGGTTCTCTTACTAGGTATGGGGTTGTTGCTGCTGCGGTCCCCCGACAAGGCTGGGGCTACCCTCCGGCAGCTGCATCAGGTCACGGCCCGGGACGCGAAACTGATCGGCGAAGGCGCTGTCCCTGATGTCGATTCACCGCGGGGCAAGCAACTAGCGGCGAACAACCTGCGCGCGGGTTTGTGGCCGGGACAGCAGCGCGCACGGGTTCGATACCAGGATGTCGCGACGCCGTGGTCCGACTTGCTGTACGCCTCGGCATCAGACCTTGCGCGGCTGACCCTGCACCATGGGTGGCGCCTCGCCGCGGTCAAGGAATCGCAAGGGAACACATACGTCGCCGAGTTTCACCGTATGGACACAGGATTCTGAGAGAACCAGCGGCACCGCCGAGAACCTCCGCGACCGGCGTGGCCGCACGGGTTCGCATGCGTCTCAAGCCAGCGCGACAGCTCCAACGCTGAGTAGAAACTGCCCGACTTCGCTTGTTACACACTCAGCGGCAACGGTTGCGGATCCGCACCACGGTTACTGAACACCGACAACGGCACTGGAATATCAGAGGACCGCGTGAGTTACTTTCTCCAACTCGACCATCCCGATCAGCCGGAGTACAGCCAACTTCAGCTGCAGCTTCAACCCGACTTCTTCCCCGATCAGTCGAGCGCAGTCTCAGCCCATGCCACCCTCGCGTCCACAGTAGACGCAAGCCCCCAGAAACCGGCTTTTCCATGACCATCAGCAACCTTCATCCCCACCAGGGCCTCACGCGCCGGGCACACGAAGCAGACGCGCGCTCCTCCGTCGCCCAGCTCCACACCGATGCCATCCGCGCCTCTGCCTGCACCCGGTTGATCACGTGCGCGGCGTGGTGGTTCTGACATGCAGTTTTTCCGTCGTACGCACACGCTTCTCGACTCCGCACGCACCGCGTTGATCAGCGCTCCCGACGTCGCCGACACCACCGCCTCGGAGTGTGAATTGTGGCTGCACGAGACGCTCAAGGCCATCGAGGCCGCGCAGCGGCGCTGCGCGAGCGACCGCTATCTGGGGGCGCGCTCGGTTCTCGACAAGGCGGTGGGCGCCCTGTACGGGGTGGTCCTCGACTTTGACCTGCATGCACGCGCCGAGGTGACCACCACCGCGCTGGTCCGTCGCTTCACGCGCACCACAGAGCGCCTGGCGGAACTGGAAAAGGAGCTGTCGACCGCTCTGGGCTGGTCCTCACTGGCAGAGGCGCCCACGCCACCGGGTCACGGCGACCGCTGACGCCCCCTTGTTCTTCGGGCGCGATGCCCGAAGTCGTTCACAACATGAGAAATCGAGATGAGAGAAGGACTTTGAGAACACGTACTATCGCCAGCGGTCTCGCGGCGGCAGCACTGCTACTGGCCGGACAGGCCGCGCCCGCCGCCGCGACGGCGGGCGCTGAGCCGTACATCATCGGCGGCCATGAGGCCACCGGCAACACCTCGTGGGTAGCCGCGCTCAACTACGACGCGCCCGCCTACGGCATCACCAACAAGACCACGTGCACCGGCACGGTGCTCTTCCGCGGCAAGCTGGTCACCGCCGCGCACTGCGTCCAGAACATGCCACCGCAGCCCAGCGCGTCCGCCAGGATGGCGCTGATCAGCCGTTTCACCGTCGAGTCTGCGGACATTCCCGTCGAGGCGAAGTCCTTCTTCGTCCGAGCAAGCAAGGACCGCGCGGCCGGCGGGGAGACCGCACGCGTTGTGCGGATCGACGTGCATCCGGGGTGGCAGTGGGGCGCGGGCGCGCCCGACAAGCCGGTGGACGACGTCGCGGTGCTCACGCTCGACCACGAGCTGGACCTGCAGACCATCCAGCTCGCCAGTGCACCGGCGAACCCCGGCGACCGGGTTGTCACCTACGGCTGGGGTATCGACGCGCCCGACGGCACGACGCTGCCCCGTGCGCTGCAGCAGATCGAACACCCCGCGCTGCGGCCGGAGAAGTGCAGCGCCGGTTTCATCTCCAAGCCGGAGACGTGCCTGGGAAATCCGCACGGCACAGACGGATTGTGCAGGGGGGACTCCGGCGGACCCAGCGTTGTTCTCGTCCGGGGTGTGCCGAAGTTCGTCGGGATCACCAGCCGCGGCACAGCTGAGTGCGGCACCGGCCCCGACATCGTCGAGGCAGCGCCGTTCTACCGGAAGTACCTCTACTACGGCCGTGCGACGTGATCTAGCGGCCCAGCAACACCCGGGCGCGCCGCCGGACCGTTGGAGAAGGCGGCGCGCCTTGCAAGCGCCCAGTTCCGACCGGCTCCGGCAGCCGACCACCAGTACTAGCAACGAAACCCGCCAGCCGCGCGGATTGTCACGCGACCTTCGCTGCGCGCGGCCTCGGCGGGCTCCCAGGGTGTGGCCACCTGCAGGTTCAACACAGTCCCGCAGGACCCCCGCCATTCACCACGAAATGGAACCACCACATGTCTCACACGACCTGGCCAACCAGCCACAAAACGACGCGGCGTTCGGTACCGCGCAACGATCACCGCACGACTACGGCCGGTGTGCGAAGCAGGTCCGGCGATCCAGGCGATCTGCCACCTGAACCGCGCCGCCCCGGTTGGTCAATGTCACACCCGGCAGACCACGTCACCCCGTCTCCCCGCAGCAGGAAGCCAGCAGGAAACGGAACGGCCCGGTGAACGACGACCTTGTCGATGTTCTGTGGATGCACGCGGCCATCAAATCTATCGAGTCCGCACAGGCACGTTGCAGAAACGACCGCTTCGCCGGTGTCTATTCGATTCTCGACCAGGCCAGCGGCGTGCTGTACGCGACGATCACCGACTTCACCTGCACATCCGAAGATGTCGCGACCGTAGCGCAGGTCAGCAGGTACACGCGAACCATACAACGCCTTGCAGGGCTGGAAAAGAAGCTCTCTGAAGCGTTGAGGTGGCGCTCACTGGCAGACCTGCCACCCCCCTCCACCCAACCACCGCCGCTGACGCCGAATGCGCCTAGTGTCGATGCCAGCGGAGATCGGGATTGCCATCGAGGAGGGCCGGCAGAGACTTCTACCGGATGCACATGATCTCCGGTGGTTTGCAGCTCGACCCGACGTTGGTACATGAGCACATCACGGAAATCTTGCAAGCCGATCACCGCCGGTGAACCAACGCTATAAACCACAAGAATAAGAAACAGGGTAGTGGACATGCTTTTTCAGAACTTGGACAGACAACTGCTACTGAATTCAATCGGGCAGCAATTCAAAGAAGCGCGACATGGGATGCACTTGTCTTGGCGCGATATTACATTGCGCATCGGCGGCCAGTTGAGTCCCGGCGCATATGCCAGATGGGAAAGAGCTGAAGTACTCGCACCATTGGACAAGTTTATTGTCGCGTGCCAGGTGTTGAATCTGAGCCCTGCGACAGTTCTCGCCAAGGCTGAATCTGCAGCAGCCGTTGACTACCTCAAACAGATCGAGACGAACAGGGCTCCGCGCGCACCAATCCTTGATATTCCCGCAGATGAACCCGTTCCAGAGCTGACGCAGGAGCAGCTCGAAAAATACGAAATGCTCTCAACAGCCCGATTCACTGAGGCTATGGGACACCTGCTCCTGAGGGTCCGCTTGGAAAAGCGTTTGAGCCGGAACGATGTTGTGATTCGAATGAAGTGCGGGGCGACTATAGATGCCTACCGAAATTGGGAGCTGGGACTCAGACAGGCGACTGTCGACATGGACGTGAGGATGTGCCGCGCCTTGGGCACTTGTCCGGCAGACACGATCCGGCGGGCGGAAGCCGAAGCGCTGATCGTGGTGGATGACAGCTGATGACACGAGTAGAAGCCGGCGAGGCCGAGTGCGCCCAGGCTATCGGGTTGCTGCTCTCTACACAGCGGGACAAGTTGCTTCTGTCCCGACCGGAGGTGCTGCGGCGCACTGGTTTCAGTCTCAATCTCAACACCCTTTTCAAGGTGGAGACAGGCGACGTGAGGATGTCTCCCTTTGTGCTGGCGAAGATCTGCGTGGTGCTGGGCTTGGACTACACCACGGTTCTAAAGCATGGCATCGAGATCGGCCTTGCGGTGGCACGGACCTACGACGCCGACTCGGTCGAGTAGCCGAAAGAAGCCCCCTACTCGACTCAGCGAAGCGTGGTGCCCAGAGGAGCGGCCGGGGGCGGTGCGGGCGCCTCGGAGAGGTGGAGAGACGCCCGAGTCAGAACACCGACAGGAAGGCGCTGGTTTTAACGGGCGCCACGGACAGCGGCGAACCCTTCCACGCGCCTTGCCAACTCGAACCAGTGCAGGTGCCGGATGCACCGGCGGTGGTTTAGCGAGTGTGGCGATAATCAGGTCTCCGGAGGCATCCGCTCATTCGGTGGCGGTCAATCCCGGGCCGAGGCGACCTGCGCGCAAAGTTGGCGCACAATGGGGCTGGTGCGGATCATCTCGTCGACCCGCGCCAGGGAACGGGCGTCGGCCATCAGAAGGTTTTCGTCATCGCTGTCGATGGTCACACCTGAAGGTGTGTCGACTAGGTACGCCCCGTAGAAGTGGCCAGCTTCGAAGGCATCGACGGCTGATTGGATCGCCACGGCCTCGACAAGCGCATCGGCGTCCTCCTGGGACAATCCTTCTAGTTCGGCTCGCGCCCTTGCCCACGCTTGTACGTCCGGATGGACGTATCCCCGCAGGCGATATTGGAAGTCGCGTATTTCGACAACTCGCCGGACGAGCCCCAGCCCCGGGATCGGCAGCGCCCATTGGGTTCCGACAATGCTGAGTCGTAGCCACAGTGGACGCAGGACCCGACACATATGGAATTCCCACAGTTTGTCCGCGAGGCTGCGAAGGGGAGTTGTCCACATCGTCCAGGCGCAGGCCGCGCCTAAGGCCATCAAGGACAGGCAGACCGCGCTGATCACCTCTGAGACCGCATCCCACTTGATCGAAGTGATGCCGCCGAAGGCACCCGCTAGGCTGTGGGCGAGCGTCCATAGACACCAGATCGTCGCACAGATCCCGCCGCCGATCTCGAGTTGCAGCCCGACCTTGACCAGCCTGCGCGGGGCCCGGTCGCGCAGATAGGCCGTAATAAACACGATGAACTCGCAGGCGGCGAGGGCGATGAACCCGATGTAAATGATCTGGTACGCCACGACTCGGCCGTCTGATCCATACGTTGCCAGGAAGTCTTCGGCGGGTTCCGGTCGGAGGCTCAGGAGCAGCGACACCATGGCCGCAGAGCAGAGAGCGAGCAGGATGGCGTACCTGCGGGTGCGTCGGTAGGCGACCTCATCTGCGTTGAGGCCGTACGAAAGCATCGCCGTGACGCAGAAGGCGGCCGAAATCGACAGCAGGCTGCCGATCAAGTACGTGAAATGAGGAAAGGGCTCGAGCTTCGATGTGGCCATGGCCGAGATCGTCGCTGGCGAGATGAAGACGGACGCCGCTCCGCCGGTCAGCAGCAGTGCGATCAGGTAATTGGTCACTGGGCCGTTGGGCAGGCGGCGGCGGGCGATGACCCGGATGAGGGCGACTGCGATCGCGAGCCCGCAGACGTAGTAGCCGATCATGGGTTCAATGCGGCTGGGGGATGTCGAACAGTGAGCTGAGCACGTCGTTGTCGCTGCCGCGGTGGCGACGGAGAGCGGCTCCCGGACCGGACATCTGGGCCGTCATGTACGACGCGAGGGTTTCGGCCGCCGTCTCTTGTGGTGCGTCGTATTCCGTGCGGGCGAGACGCCTGCGGATCGCTTCTGGATCGATGTCGGGCAGGAGCTTGCGGAGCGCGTCGAACTCAGCGGAGTCGACCTTGCTGAAGTCTTCGTTGCCGCGGAAGTCGTCGTCGTGGCCGAGCAAGGCATGTGCGCCTTCGTGGAAGACCACCTGTGCGGCGAGCAGACGCTTGGCGTCCGAGGGGTAGCAGATGTAGTAGGTCTTGCGTGGGTCGTCGCTGATCAACACGCCACACGCTCGGGTCACGCCGAACTGGGTCGGCAGCAGCTTGACTTCGCGGTCAAGGGTTGACGACAGCTCCGCCACGAAACTGTCGATCGGGTCTCGCGTGGGGTCGATGTCGATCAGCGCGCGTGCCATCTTCTTGTAGCGGCGCCTGAGCATAAGGTCCGAGACGCTCACAGTGGCCCCCCTTGTTCTTGTGGATCTCCGCTGGTTGCAGCGCGGAACTGCGGTAGTAATGTCGCCGGCCTGCCTTCGGCGCCTTGGCGCTGCGGAGGTGGGGTCGAAGCCGCGCTGCCACTGTTGATCTTGTCGACGAGTGCTGTGAGCTGGGGCAGCATCGCTGTCACCTCGTCCTGTTTCATGCCGAGGATGGCGCGCGCGGCCCGCAGCCGTGCGTCACCTTTGCCGAGGGCCGCGAGCAGGTCGAGCTGCGCACCAAGGCGTTCCGGGGACCAGTCGTAGTCTTCGCGGAAGAAGTCCGCGCTCACCTCGAAGAACAGCGCGATCGCCTCCAGCTTCGCCCAGCTGATCTGGAGATCACCTTTGCCGTTTTTGAGCTTGCTGATGTATGCCGGGGTACACGACCCTTTCGTCTTCTCCTCCACGAACTTGGCCAGGTGCACGCTCTTGTAGGTGCCGCCGTTTTTCTTCCTGCGCTCGATGAGGAAATTCAGCTTCTCGGAGACCGAGCTCGGCGCCCGCTGCTTCTGGCGGTCGGCTTCTGGTGAGTGCTCGTCTGTCGTCACGCACTCACTCCTCTCGTACTCGGTCGGACCTGATCAGTCCCGGACTACGCCAAGTGAGCGACCTCGCTTGGGTGACCGCTTGCGTTTCAGTTGACTTCCAACTTCGGCGTAGCCATCCTTCGAAAGGAAGCTTAACTGGAACGCAAGTTTCAAGGAAGGGGTGCCACCCGAAAGATCATCTATGGCGTAACGAGGCGGCAAGGGCATGCTCGGGTACTCGAGGGAGCATCGTGCTGACGATCGCGGGGCTGCGGTATTTCCGAAATCTCATCATCGCGCATCGCCTTGAGTGGCCGTTGCCTGTTAATGCTTTATGCTATTCGACCTGGGGATCGTTGTACGCGGTGAGCAGCGTCGCCGAACTCGCGTCGCTCACGATCTTGGCGGCCACCCTGGCGAACGGGCTGCTCTTCACCTCGGGATTGGCCCTTAACTCGCTGGTCGACGTTCCGACAGACGAAAGACACGAGGACAAGAGCTATCAGGCGGCTGCGGTGCGCGAACTCGGTCGCGAGCACGTCGCTCTCTGGGCGGCCACAGAGGCCGCAGTCGGGATCGCCTTGCTAGCCTGGGTCACCTTGACCACCGGTCACTGGATGAGTCTGACTGCCGGCCTCACGGTTGTGGCGCTGCAGGGACTCTACAACGTTCCGCCCGCACACCTGAAGGCCCGAGGGTTCGCTGGCGCAGCCGCATACGGCGCCGCCGTAGCGACCACGCCGTGCCTGCTCTCATACTGGGCTGTCCGGCCGGACCTCGACATCACCACCTGCTTGATCTTCTTCGCGTTGGGGGTGTTGTCCGCTGGTCGCACCGCGTGGTGGTCGGTACCGGACCACCACGCGGACGCCGCCGCCGGCCTCAACACGCCCAGCGTGCTGCACGGCCGCCACCAGGTCACGTTGGCATCATGCGCCACAATGGCGGTTGGCTTAGCGATACTTGACGTCGGGCTGTGGTGGCGTTTCGGCCCCGCACTGGCGGCGTTGGGGATCAGTGCGCACGTGGTCGTGCTCCTGGTCGCGTTCGCGCCGTCGCTGGCCCGGCAATCACAACAAGTCGCGCTGGACTCGAGACGATTCCGAACGCGCATCCTCCCGCTCGTTGCGCTTGGTGAAGCCGCCATTGCCACCGTGCCCCTCGTCCAGATCGCCCTCTGACCTGCCCCTCGGATAAAACTTGCGTTCCAGTTGACTTCTCTCGATGTTGATCTAGACTTCGAGGTACTATATTAACTGAAACGCAAGTTTGGGTGTCCTCCTGCGTTCATCCCCCGGGCAGGAGGAGGTGGCGACGTGGTGGTCGGCCAGGCCGCCGTCACGTCGCCACGCGTAATGCCGCAGGAAGGACCCCGCACATGTCGGCCATTGTGATCAAGATGGATGCCTACGACTTCGTGCAGCTCACCGAGCAGCGCCGCACCTGGGTTACCTGGGCTGGTGCTTCGGAACCCGATCGCTACGAACCCATACGCGACGGGGATCCTGCACCGTCGATGCATTGGAAGTACGCCTACTGGATAGGACTTGACTGGGCCAGCGTACTGCTGTGCCGGGCGTATCTCGAATCCGAGCGCCAGCCGTACCAAATCATCGTCGACAACAGCTTACCCCCGGGTGGCTACGTTGTGCTGACTAACTGGTGTGATGCGGAGTTCACCCACACCTGCGCCGCGCAATAAGAGATGGATCCGCGGTGAGCCATGAGGTCGATCAACAGTTTCTCTGAAGCCGTTCACCGCCTAGCGCGGGCGAGGGGCATGAAACTGGAGGACGTCGCCGCGGGAGCGAACTACAGTCCGAGCTACCTGTCGAAGATGCTGCACGGACACCGCCGTCTGCTTCCAGCGGTTGTCACGAAGATCGACAAAGCACTTGGTGCCGGCGGGGAACTGGAACGGATCGCACAGGCTCAAGAAGCTGCGTGCCACACACCACCGAGGCCGATGCAGCTACCTCCCGCCGCGGCCTGTTTCGTCGGCCGCGACGAGTATCTGCATCAGCTCGACGAGGCGCTGATCACGCAGAACCGCCCCGGAGTAGCCGTCACGGTAGTGATCGAAGGCGGCTTCTGGGTCGGCAAAACGGAGCTGGCGCTGCAATGGGCAGCTCGCGTGGAGCACCGTTTCCCGGGTGGCTGCTTGTACGCCGACCTGCGAGGCCTAGCACCAGGCATAGCCGCGGACCCAAATGATGTGCTGGAGGCGTTCTTGCATGCGCTTGGCGCTGGCAACAGCGCCAAGCGCGGCACGCTGTCCGACCGCGCGGCGCTCTACAGGTCACTGCTCGCGCAGCGGCCAGCCGTTGTAGTCCTCGATAACGTCGCCGACTACGAGCAGGTCCGGCATCTACTCCCTGGGGCCGGGAGCACCGTGGTGACGACGAGTCGCGAACATCAACGGACGCTCCTGCTGCGCAGCGGCGGCCTGCAGATCGACCTTCCCCCGCTGTCGCTTCAGGAGGCGCTCACCTTGCTGCGGCAGCGCGTCGGTGACGCGCTGGTGAACGCGGAACCGGTGGCCGCTAAAGCTGTCGTGCGTCGCTGCGGGCTGTTGCCGACTGCAGTCCTGATTGCGGCTGAGCACGTTCGACAGCGCTACCGCCGGTCTTTGGCGACATTGGCCGACGATCTGGCGGTCGAAGAGCGCCGATTGGACCTGTTCACCTCGCCTGACGCGGCGGTGAACATCCATAGTGTTCTGGATCTCTCCTACCTGGCACTGCCCGCCCTGGCCAAGCGGGTATTCAGACTTCTTGGCATCAGCCCCGCCCACCTCATCAGCACCGAGTCCGCCGCCGCGGCCGCAGGCCTCACAGTCGAGGCCGCTCGCCCCACGCTCGAGGCGCTACGCCAGACGCACCTTCTCGACGAGGACGCCGACGGTCGCCTGCGCATGAACCACCTGGTGCGCGCGTATGCCTCCAAGCGCGCCTTCATCGACGAGCCGTTGTCCGAAGTGGAGCGCGCGCGCGATCGTGTACTAGCGTGGTACACCGCCACTGCCTGGCACGCTGGCAATACTCTCGCACCGCGCTGGGCAGGCTCGGCATTCACACCTGAGCCTGACAGTGAAGTCGAACCATTAACTTTCGCCGAGAGCGGCTACGACGGGGCCATCGCCTGGTGCGACACCGAGGTGAAGACCGCCGTCCACGTCGCCCGGCACGCGCGCGGTGGCCGAGGGCGCGATGCTGGATGGATGCTGCCGGCCCTGTTTCTTCCCTACTTCTACGTAACCAAGAACTGGGGCATGTGGCTGACCGCTGCCACGGAAGGTCTTGCCGCTGCACGCAATTGCGGAAGTCCGCAGGGAATCGCTTGGTCGCTGCACAGTCTGGGCTGGGTGCAGCATGAGCTCGGGCGAACAGAAGAAGCCTTGGAGCGCCTGAGCGAGGCGTTCGAGCTGCGCGCCGAGTTGGGCAATGACGACCGCCTGATTGGCTGGGTTTCGGTCACTTTCGCTGCGGCACTCCTCTCCGCCGGGCGCCGCGACGAGGCGCAGGCGCGTTTCGAGCTGGCGGAGAAACTGTTCTCCAAATTGGACTTCGACTTCGGGCTGGCGTTCACGCGCGCGGTGCTTGCCCACGCCTACCAAGCGGCCGGCGACGACGACGCAGCGGACCAGTGTGCACTGTCAGCACTAGAGAACGCCAAGCGGTCGAACGCTACGCCTGCTCTCAGTCTCGCGCATCATCAGTACGGATTGCTGTTGCTGCGGGACCGTCGGCACCGGGTCGCCCTGGGGCATCTGGACGCAGCGTTGAAGCTTCGCTGCAACAGCCGTGAACGTCGGGCCGAAGCGGAGACCCTGATTGCATACGCGGAAACACTCTCCGCCATGGATAAGCCCCTCCAGGCCAGAGAATCCTACACAGCGGCAGCAGGCATACTCAACGATCTTCGAGATCCGCGCGCGCTCGACTTGCACGCTCGCGTCGCCGCGCTCAATGCCCACGCGCACTCGAGTGACAGCTGAACCTTCCTCAGCATCTACCTTTCTGCACCGTACGCGAATATCATTCAGGCAGCTTGCCGCCCGCCGTCCTCCGGTAATGAAAACCGTTTCGATCTTGACAAGAAAAGCACAGAAAGTGCCCCATAAAAGGACAGATTTGTGAACGTGGATTTTCTCCATGGTGCAGCAAGATCGTCCACTGTGGAGCCATGCGAAACAATCAGAGCTTCTTGGAGAACAAGACGAGGTGGGTGTCGCGGGAACGTCGGCGCGACGCGGTCAGCGTGATCCTGTGCAGTATTCCGCTGATACTGGCCGTGGTCGCCACGCCGACTGAGGCGGAGGCCACTGAGACCCCAGCTTTCATCGATGCGACGGCGGCTGGCCATGCCTGCGGCTACAACGACGACGGCATGTATCGCCATTGCGGTTCCTTGGATAACGTCGGACTCGACACCAAGACGTGGCCGGCCTCCAGCTTCAGAGTCTGCGTCGGCCCCGGTCTCACTTACCTGCCACCCATCCTCCCGTGGTACGTCAAGGTCACAGGCGCCTCATTCAACGGCCGCGTTGGCTGCACGCCCGGCCTCTACTGAACGGCTGAGCTTCGAAACGAAGCGTCCACAACTCCATCGCCCTCGCCGAACACGCGGGAACCATCTATTCACACTTCCTGGAAGGAGTACCAGCGATGACACTGTCAGCAGCACGACGTACTGCATGCGGAGCAGCCGTCGCACTCACGCTGATGTTTATCCCCGTCACAGCGCATGCCGAGAACTACATCGACGCGCCCGCAAGGGTTGTCACGCCACTCGACACAGAATCGATCACCGATGTTTGCGGTTACTACCCGATGGGCATGTACCGCCATTGCGATGCCGGGACCGGCATGACGGTCATGGTCGATGCCCAGGACATCTGGGGCGGCATCCATGAAGTGTGTGTGCACCCCGGCATTAACAATCTTCAACCTGGAATTCGCTGGCGTGTGGTGGACGCCTGGTGGAATGGCGGCATCTGGTGCTGACCGCCCCGGGACGAATGTTCGCGCACTAGGCAGCAACCTTAACCATGGCGACCCGAGTTTCGCCCGTGTCGAGTTGTAGCCACAGCTCTTCGGGATCGACGCCAGCGACCCACGCCCCTACGAGCACACCTCCCATCTGAAGATCGAGTTGCCGTCGCCGACGTCAATTCCCGCGCCAACAACTCGACACCGAGCATCGGGTCCCGATCCCTACCTGAGGATCCCCAGTCGCAGCTCCGACGAGTTCGGAGTTCGCGAGGCGTGACGGGCGTCGAACACGATTCCCCATCCCCAGACGCCCGTCACATCCTCATCACGTGATCACGGAGGACATGGTGCATCTCCAGTTCATGGCGGTCCACACGCGACCACATGAGTCAACCAGTTGAGCCTCGAAGTGCATGCGCTCCGTGAGAATCACCGCCACAGAAGCGACAGACTTAGCACATCCGTGCACAACAGCAAGACACGAAGGAAGGTTCTCGATGACCGATTGCCTTTGAACCACGAGCCTGTGTCGGCGCCTGAATGACCGTCAGGTGACACCTCCCCGCGACCTGCTCAGCGGTTGGGTCGCCGGCGTGTACCACTTCGGAAACAGAGTCGTCATACCGCACAGAGAGGCTGACTCAAATGAGCTACTCCCTGAATTCATCAGTCCCGAGTCGCGTTGCTGGCGTCGGCGTGGCGATTCACCCGAACTACCGCTCATCATCCCCCTACCCCACTAGGCCGACGCGTCCGTCCCCGCCTTTGCGGCCGCAAGTCCTGAAAGATGTCGGAACGCTACTTGCTCGCCAAGGCCAGCGCGATGAACATGCCAACGATCAGAAAAGGCCCGAACGCGAGATCACCGCGATCACGGCGAGCACGCAGGCTGACTTGAACCAACAAAGCCAGTCCTGCCGACAGAAAGGCGGTCGCCCACACAGCTGGCCAACTGACCCAGCCGACCGCGAAGCCAAGCACGCCACCGAGCTTGACATCACCAGCACCAAGCTGGCCTCTGTAAGCCACGGCCAGCACCAACAGGAAGCAACCCATCGCGATACATCCGCCCGCCGCACGCAGGAAGCCGGCGGCGTCATGTCGAATGGCCGCTATCGCGCCGAACAAGCTGACCAAGATTGGGTAAAGCGGCAACACCAGAGAACTCGGCAGTCTCATCTCGGCGAGGTCCACCGCGGCGAGCGGAACACAGACGGCTGCGAGGATGCCGTAGGGAACAAGCTCAGCGCGAGCGCCGAAGCACCACGCCAGCTCGGCGAACAGTGCCGCAGTCGCGACCGCGCTCGCCGTCCGTCCGCTCAGCCAACTCTGCCGTTCCGACGCGTACACCCGAACGGCGGCGATGCTCAGCACCGTGCCTACCGCACTGCCGAGAAGGACGTAGCCGACCATCAACCAGCCCGCCACGACTACCGCCTGCCGGCGACAGGAAGCTGGAATTTCGCCATTCCACCACTGTGGACAAGCGAGCACGACCCCGCATCAGCGTTCATCCGACTGAGTGACACCTTCTTCGCCACCCGAGGAAGGAACGGTTCGGACCACTCGTACTGCGGAATCGCCGCACCAAGTCGGTGTATGACAGTGATGCTGACAATCTTCGACGTTCCGACGTCGCCGAACCGAGGAGACGCAATGGGAGCACGGACCACCAAGGCGCAGATCACCGCTGGAATGCTCTGCGTGGCGACGACAGCCCTGGTAACCGTGACCGCGTGCAGCTCGGGCGACGACCAGACTTCTCGAGCTGCCACCACCACTCCCCTGGCCACATCGGCGACGACGCCGTCACCCGCCTCACCTGCGGATCAGGCGAAGCAAAAGGCACTCGCCGCATACACCGGTATGTGGCGCGATTTCGTCGCGGCGGGCGCTACCTCGGACTGGCAGTCACCGGAACTCGGACGGCACGCAACCGGTATCGCACTCACGAACATGTCTCGCGGGTTGTACGCCGACCGCTACAACGGCTTGGTGACCAAGGGCGAGCCCACCATGAGCCCGAACGTAACCTCCGCGGAGCCCGCACTCGATCCGCTCAAGATCATCGTCACCGACTGCGGTGACTCGACGAAGTGGTTGAAGTACCGCGCGGACAACGGCCAGCTCTCCGATGACAAACCCGGCGGCCGTCGCTTGATCAATGCCATCGTCGAGAAGCAAGCCGACGGGTCCTGGAAGGTTTCAGACTTTGGCGTACACGATGTCGGGACGTGCTGACCATGCACCGCATCACGATCATCAGCAGCATCATAGCTGCCAGCTTGCTCTGCATAACCGCTCAAGCAATTGGCGATGACGGCTATGGCAGTGCTGCCTGCAGCCAGAACCCTACACCCGTTTGTGACCTAGGTGCGGGCAAGGGCGGAACCCCTGCGAAGCCCGGCGAGAAACCTGGTGGTGGTAACAAGAATCCAGGTAAGCCTGGTTCTGGCAACAGCGGGAAAGACAGTGGAGACACCGTCGTAGGCGGTAAGTCGACATTGGCGAGTTGCTCGTATGTGAAGAGCAATTATCAGCCTCCAGCCGGTGGAGTCGCGATGGCGTCCTTCACCAAATCAGCGAACTCCGGTGTCGTTGTACACCCTGCCGCCTACACGCGCCCTTCGAGGTCGGACGCTGGCCAGCTGGCCGCGCAGCCGGCACCGGGTAAGCCAGGGGCTTGGTACGTTTGGAAATGCTCGACCTCGGGCGTCCGGGACGGGCTGTACCGGCCGCCGGTGTGGATCGCGGATGGGCAAGCACCGGGCGCCGCCGCGTTGCCTTCACCGGCTGAGCTCGCGCAGATGGCGCGCAAGCAGTTGCGGCTGCCTGCCCCGACGATCGCGGTAAACCCGGTCGGGGATCAGCTGGTGAACCTGCCCACCTGGGTGTGGCTCTCCGGTGGCTGGGGCCCTGTGTCGGCGACAGCGTCGGTGCCGGGTGTGTCGGTGACGGCGGTGGCAACTCCGACGTCGGTGTCCTGGTCGATGGGTGACGGCAGCACGGTGACCTGCCGCGGTGCGGGGACACCGTTCCGCGCGGGGAACGATCCGAAAGCGTCCTCGCCGGATTGCGGTCACACGTATCGCATCTCGTCTGCTCGTCAACCTGGGCAAGCGTTTGCGGTGGTTGCGACGGTGCATTGGACCGTGTCGTGGTCCGGCGCGGGCCAGGGCGGCACCTTCCCGGACATGACCACGACCGGCGAGGCGGCGTTCCGCGTCGCCGAATCCCAAGCGCTCAACAACGGCGGCCGCTGACCTTCTCCAGCGGATCCCCGCTCCTCACAACGTAATCAGAACCAACTCGTCCATCCGAACGCCGATCTCCACATGGCGACGCGGCGTACTACCCCCATGCCTGGAGGCCCTGCGTGAGCACCACCAATGACACTCAAACCGACAACGACCGCACCGCCGATACGCCGTGGTTGAGCTCGAAAAGAAAACCCGCGACGTTCTCACGGCTGCGTGGGGTGGGCCGTCGCCGGAGCATCCCCCATTTGGCGCTCGGCGGGCTGCTGGTCGTGGCATGCGCGGCGGGGTTCGTGCTGATCTCGGTGAGCGCCGGCGACCGGCGCCCCGTCCTCGCGCTGGTACGCGCCGTCCCAGTCGGCCACGTGGTGACCGCCCAAGACCTGCGCCAAGCCAGTGTGGCGGTCGATCCCGACGTGGCCACTCTGGACGCCTCCCAGGCGAACACCGTGGTCGGCAAGACGATGGCCACCAGCCTCGCCGCAGGTTCCCTGCTGACGCGGGATTCACTCGGTGCGCCCGTGATTCCTGTTGCGGGACAAGCCATTGCCTCCCTGTCGTTGAAATCGGGCCAGGTTCCTCCCGAAGTGTCAGCAGGAACGCGAGTCACGGTGGTGTTCGTGCCGAACCCTGCCGGCGCGGCGGTGGCAAGTCCACCGGCACCGGATTCATCCGCACCGTCGTGGCCGGCAACGGTGGTCAGCGTGACCTCGCCGCCGAACGAGCAGGTGACGGTCGTGTCGGTGCAGCTGGCCGAAGCGGTCGCTCGCCAGGTCGCCGCGGTGCCGGCCGGGCAGGTGTCGCTGGTGATGCTGGCGGGAGGTGGGCGCTGATGCTGATCTCGTTGGTCAGTTTGAAAGGGTCACCGGGGGTGACCACACTGTCGGTCGCGTTGGCGGCTCGCTGGCCGGAACCTGCTCGGGCGCTGCTGGTCGAGGCCGATCCATCAGGTGGTGACATCGCGACACGGTTCGGTCTCGAGTCGGCACCCGGTCTGGTGAGCCTGACGGTGGCCGGGCGCCGAAGTGCCGACCCCGCGTTGGCGTGGCAGCACACGCAGTCCTTACCTGGTGGGCTGCTGGTGGTGTCGGCCCCGCCGGACGCGGATCGAGCGCGGGCGGCGTTGCTGGCGTTGACCTCCGATCGCCCGGCGCATGCGGGTGGTTTGCGCCTGGCCGCGGATCAGCCGGGGGCAGCGGTGATCGTCGATTGCGGACGGGTTGACGCTGGGTCATCGGCGATGCCGTTCGTGCGTGCCGCCGACGTGATGGTGCTGCTGGCCCGATCCCGCGCGGACGACCTGGCACACCTGGCGCGGCGGCTGCCGGAGGTCGGCCGCTGGGCGCGGCGTTCGGTGCTGTTGCTCGTTGGAGACGGCTATTCCACGACGGAGGTCGCTCGCGAACTGGGCGTGTCTCCGTGGGGCAGGGTTCCTGAGGATGTCTATGGCGCGGCGGTGCTCTGTGGTCGGCCGTGCGGTTTCCGGTGGCGCCGGGTTGGACCGTCACACTCGCCGCTGGGCCGGTTCGCGCACACAGTCGCGCGCACGCTGGCAGCGTCGGCAGAATCCGCGCAGGTGCCGCAGCAGGTCGTTCCTGTCCTTCAGCCGCCTGTTCTGCGTGCGGTACCGGGTGTGCCCGACAACCTCGTGGCGGTCCATGGCCTTCGCCCGCCGCCAGCCCCGCGGCCTGCCCAGCCGGGCTTCGATGACCAAGCGCCTCGGGGAGGTGCGGCGTCATGAACGTGCCCGTCAATGGCCGGCCTGTGAGCGGCAACCGGTATCCGCCTCTGGTGCCGCTGCGACCGCAGGCACCGGCTGCGGCGATTCCCGTGCAGGATCGTCTGGCTGTCGAGACCTCGGCCGCCGAAGAGCGACTGCGTCAGCATCTGCGCGACACGTTGGCCACCGAGCTGCCCAAGCAGGTCGAAGCCCAGCAGCGCCGCACCGGCGCCACCGTGACCCGCGAGTCCCGGCACACGCTGGCGCGGATGATCCTGGACGACGCGGTCGCGGTGCACAGCGAACGCGAGCTGATGGACAACCGGGCGCTGGTGGGCCGCGACCTCGAGCAGCGGGTGATCGGCGAGGTCGTCAACGAGCTGTTCGGGATGGCCGGCTTGCAGCCGCTGCTGGACGACCCGGCGGTAGAGACGATCAACGTCAACCGGTTCGACCGGGTCTTCGTGCAGTACAACGACGGCCGCCGCGCCCAGGTCGGGCCGATCGCCGGGTCGAACGAGGAGCTGACCGATCTGGTGCGGCTGCTCGCCGCGCGGGCGTCGAGCCAGGAACGCCGGTTCGACCAGGGCTCCCCCATCCTCAACCTCCAGTTGCCGGGTGGGGAGCGGCTGTTCGCGGTGATGGGCGTGACTGACGGCGGGGTGACCGCGCTGTCGATCCGCCGCCACGGCTACCTCACCGCCACCTTGGCCGAGCTGCGTGCCCGCGGCACCCTCGACCCCGGTCTCGAGCAGTTCCTGCGCGCGCTGGTCAAGGCGCGCAAGAACATCCTGATCACCGGCGGCACCGGAGCGGGCAAGACCACGCTGCTGCGCGCGCTGGCGGCGGAGATGGACCCGATGGAGCGGATCGTCACCATCGAGGACGCCTTCGAACTCGGTCTGCAGTTCGACCCCGAGATCCACGCCGACGTGACCGCGTTCCAAGCCCGCGAGGCCAACATCGAAGGCGAAGGCGTGATCTCCCAAGCCGAACTCGTCCGCTGCGGGCTGCGCCTGAGCCCGGACCGGGTGATCGTCGGCGAGATCCGCGGGCCCGAGGTGATCCCGATGTGCAACGCGATGAGCCAGGGCAACGACGGCTCGATGGCGACCCTGCACGCGTCCAGCTCGCGGATCGCGTTCACCCGGCTCGCCTCCTATGCCGCGCAAGGCGTCGAACGGCTCCCGCTCGAGGCTACAAATCTGCTGGTGGCCAGCGCGGTCCATTTCGTCGTGCATCTCGCCCGCGGCACCGACCGCACGACGCGCGTGGTGTCCTCGATCCGCGAGGTCGTCGACGCCGACGGCGCGCAGGTCGTGTCCAACGAGGTGTACCGGCCCGGCGCCGACCGGCGCGCCTGCCCGGTCGCCGGGACGTTGCGCACCGACACCCTCGACGACCTCGTCGATGTCGGCTTCGACCCCGGCGTGCTCGAGCAGCCCGACGGGTGGTGGCCGTCATGACAACGTCATTGAGCCTGTCGGTCACCGTGGCCGCGCTGCTCGGCGGCGGCGCCGGAGCCGGTCTTCTGCTCGTGGTCATCGGCTGGCGTGGGGTGGATCCAGACCGGCCGCACCGGCCCCGGCGGCACGCTGGGCAGCGGGACCCGCACCGGCTGCCACGGCTGGTCATCGCGTTGGCGGTGGCTGTGCTGACCGGGGTGGCCACCGGCTGGGTGGTCGGCGCGATCCTGGCGGGGCTGGCGTGCTGGGCCGTCCCGCGCGTTCTCGGCCGCGATCCCGAGCACGCTCGCCGGGTCGCGCGCATCGAAGCGGTCGCCACCTGGACCGAGATGCTGCGCGACACCCTCTCCGCCGCCGCCGGACTAGAGCAGGCGATCCTCGCTACCGCGCCACTGGCGCCGACCGCGATCCGCGGCGACCTGTCCGAACTCGCTGCCCGGCTGGAGAACGGGGAGCGGCTCGCGCCGTCGCTGCGCCGGCTGGCCGAGCAGCTCGCCGACCCCACCGGTGACCTCGTGATCGCCGCACTCGTGCTCGCCGCCGAGCAGCAGGCTCGCCAGCTCGGCGACCTGCTCGGCTCACTTGCCCACGCCGCCCGCGAGCAGGCCTCGATGCGGATGCGGGTCGAAGCGGGCAGGGCCCGCACCCGCACCTCAGTGCGAGTGATCGTAGGCACCACGCTCACGTTCGCCGTCGCGGTCGTGCTGCTCAACCGGTCCTACCTGTCCGCCTACGACTCCACCAGCGGCCAGATCGTGCTGCTCGGCATCGGCGCCCTCTTCTCTATCGGATTCGCATGGCTGGTGCGCATCGCCAAAGTCGCCGAACCGGTGAGGTTCCTCTCCTGCCCCGGCATGAACTCCGGCTCATCCACCGCAGCGCTGGCCGTGGAAAGGCAGGTGTGACGCCATGATCACCACATTGGCCTTGGGCGCGGGAGCCGGGATTGGGCTGTGGGCGCTCGCGGTGTGGCTGTTCCCGCCGCGCCCCGCACTCGGCACGATCCTCGCGCGCAGCAGCGCTCCCCCGGCACCTCCGCCGATCGTGACCGCCGACGACACCGGCTTCGCCGCCAAACTGGGCCGCCCGTTCGTCAGCCCGCTGCGGGCGCTCGGACTCCCCAGCGACCGGCTCACTCGTGACTTGACGGTCATCGGGCGTCCGGTGTCCACGCATCTGGCGGAGAAGGCGATCCTCGCCGTCGCCGGGATCCTCGCCCCAGCACTGCTGCAGATCCTGCTCTCCCTGGCCGGGTTATCGCTGGGCTTCGAGTTCCCGATCATCGCGGGCCTGGTCCTGGCGTGCGCAGGCTTTCTGTTTCCGGATCTGCGCGCCAAGTCCGAGGCGGCAAAGCTGCGGGCCGGGTTCCGGCACGCGCTGTCGGCGTACCTGGATCTGGTGTGGATCACGCTGGCCGGTGGCGCCGGTGTGGACAGCGCGCTCAACGACTCGGTAGCCATCGGGCACGGCTGGGCGTTCACCCAGATCCAGCGCGCACTCGACACCGCGCGGCTGACCCGCACCACCCCGTGGGCCACCCTGCGCCAGCTCGGCGACGAACTCGCTGTCACCGAGCTGTCCGAACTCGCCGCGTCGGTCAGCCTGGCCGGCACCGAAGGCGCGAAAGTCCGCGTCAGCCTCGCGGCCAAAGCCGCCGCGCTGCGCACACACCAGATCACCGACGCCGAAGGCGACGCCCAAGCCGCGACCGAACGCATGTCGCTGCCGGTCATGTCGTTGTTCCTCGGGTTTCTCGCCTTCATCGCCTACCCCGCGCTAACGCAAGTCCTCAATGGACTCTGAAAAACGCTTGCCAGTTAAGAAAGGAGAACACGATGTATGACTTTGTCACCGCATTGTGGACAACGCTACGCGCCAGGATCGAGGCACTACGCCGCGAACCGGAGGCCGGATACTCGACCGAGACCGTGCTGGTGACCGCGCTGCTGGTCGTCGCCGCGCTCGCGGTAATCGCGATCCTGGTCACCAAGATCACGGCCAAAGCCAACGGCATCAACCTGTAGGCCGCCATGCCCACACCACACACATCCCTCCAGCCACCTGTAGGGATCCGCTGAAGTTGTCGGTGTGACCGGTGTTGTTGTCGGCGAGATGTCGGTTGGCCGTGAAAGTTGTCGGTTGTCCGGCATGGCACAT
>NZ_JBHWEB010000070.1:0-50264 GCF_042734395.1 Amycolatopsis sp. NPDC059657
CGACGCAGCCGACTACTTCGGCGGGTGGTGGTCGTGCGGGTGAGCCGACGACGCAGCCGACTACTTCGGCGGGTGGTGGTCGTGCGGGTGAGCCGACGACGCAGCCGACTACTTCGGCGGGTGGTGGTCGTGCGGGTGAGCCGGCAACTCAGCCGTCGCCCACGACTACCGGCGGTGGCACGCCTCAGGCATCAGCGACCACGACCACGGGCGCCGGTGGTGCTCGGGGTGGTGACGGGATTCCGTCGACGACCGGTGGTCGGCCGGGTGTGTCGGAGACGCCGGGTGCTCCGTCGGGCGTCGCCGGTGGTCGGAGCGGTGAGACCACGCAGCCGTCGACTGGCCACGGCGGTGACTCCACGCGGTCCTCGGGCACGGGCACGGGCACGGGCGGTCGGCCCGGCGAACCAGAGACCCAGAGCCAGCCGTCGGCCGGTACCCGCGGCCAGGAGCAACCAGTCCCCGGAGGTAAGCCGTCCACGGCTCCCGAAAGCGGTTCTCCGTCCGGCGGCGACCGGTCGTTGGCCCCGGGCGCGAAGCCGGGTGAGCCGCAGGTCACCAGCTCTCGTGAGTACACCGGTACCGGCGAACACACGGTTCAGGGTGGTGGAACTCGCCCAGTTCAGGAACCTGGCGGGCAGCAGCCGGGCACCGGACGCAATGCGGGCGACCCGGCGTCTCCGGTGCGGGACACGGACGCGAGGGAGGGCGCTGGAACACGTGTTCCCGACAGCACCGTGAAGACCGGTGGCCCGGTCGAGCCGGGCTCGGGTTCTCGCGGCAACGAGCCGCGCGTGGTCGTGGACGGCGGACGTGGCACGGACGGTGCGAAGACCGGGCAGCCGGTGACAGTCGAATCCGGGCGTGATGGCACGACTCACGTTGGTGCCAAGTCTGCGGATGGCTCGACGCCGGTTGGTGGTGTGAAGTCTGCGGATGGCGTGGTTCCCGTTGTGGGCACCAAGTCTGCTGACGGCTCGACTCCCGTTGTGGGCACCAAGCCCGCTGACGGCTCGACTCCTGTTGGCGGTGTGAAGTCTGCGGATGGCACGACTCCCGTTGCGGGCACCAAGCCTGCTGATGGCTCGACTCCTGTTGCTGGTGCCAAGCCTGCGGATGGCACGACCCCCGTTGATGGCACCGAGCCTGCTGACGGCACGACGCCTGGTGACACGCCGGTGGCAGGTAAGGGCCGTGGCGACGAGGGGACCAGCCACGCCGGCGACGAAACCGTTCCGCCGCAGGGAGCGGCAGGGCACAACCCGGTCGATACCGTTGCAGCGGCCGGTGAGAAGCCCAAGTCCGGGGCTCAGCCGTCGCAGCAGGCTCAGGGTGCCACCGGGAGCAAGGTCGATCAGCCGGTCAGCCGCGGGGAGGCGGGCACGCGCCCGGTCACGACGTCCGGTGGGCATGCGTCGAGGGGCGAGGGGCGGCGGCCTGCCGTCGAGCCCGCGCCGGGCAAGAGCGGCACCGAGCAGGGCACCACTCCCGCGACGCCGTCCAAGGGCAACATCGAGCAGACCGCCCAGTCGAAGCTCGTCGTCGAGTCGCCGTCGGCTGCTTCGGCCAAGCCGGTGCGCCGCAAGGACACGCCGAGCATGTCGGACGCCGAAGTCACCCCGGTGCCGGTTCAGATCGTCGACCGTCCTGCCGACGGCAAACGTCCGGCCGCCGCGCAGGACGTGCGCCGCAAGGGCAAAGAACCGAAAGAACCGGGTGAGGAGCCTGCCGGGACACCGGCGGAGGCCAAGCCTGCCGTCGCGCGCGGTGACGGCGACTCCGAACAGGCACGGGTCAGGGAGACCATCGAGTCGCTTCCGGACACGGACCGCGATGCCCACGGAATTGACTGGTTCGACCGGCCCCCGTCCGACGAACTCGTCCCCGGTCCCGTGGACCGGGTCGAACTGGCCAAGATCGAGCGGCCCGCGGTCGCGGACGACATCGACGGAACCGTTCTGCGGCAAGCCATTCTCGATCTGCTCAAGCTGAAGGATCGGCGCGCGGACCACATCATCCGTGCGATGGTCGAGCAGCAGTTCTCCGACACGAACCTGAAAGGGAAGTTCCACCAGACGCTGGACGGCGGGCTGGTGGTGGACTTGGGCCCCCGCGCCCACAGCGCACCGCAGATCCGGCTCGAGGTGACCGGCCTGAGCACGCCGAAGGTGTCCCGGCGCACGTCCGTCGACTTCTCGGCGGCCCACAGCCGGGAAGTCTCGGACACCAGCCTGGTGAATGCCCGCGCGTTGTTCAGCACCGATCCGCGGTTGGTCCGGGTCCCGACCCATCACGTTTTCCCGCTGCTGAAGCTCGCCGGGCTGATGAACGCGCGCGGGTCGGATATCAAGTCGAAGCTGAGGCACGACGGTTCGACGACGGTGACCCAGCATGTGCCGGCGGAGCGGTCCGAACATGACGTGAGTTACCGGGTGACGGTGCGCAAGCCTCGGACGTGGCCGTGGCGCAAGGGCGCCACCGTGACCGACCACGTGTGGCTGGACGTGGCGCTGAACTGGCCACGGCGTGGCACCGATCTGTCCACAGTGGATCCGGCGGCGCGGCCTGCCTCGCCGCGCGAGATCGTGCACACGGAGCTGACCGGCCTCGGCGATATCTACCACCAGGTGGAATCGGCACTCGGCGGGTTCCCGGTCAGCCATCCCGGTGCGCGGAAGTTCCGCGAGTGGCTGCACACGCTGCCCGCGTCCGCGCCGGACCTGTTCGGCGGCGCACCCGTGCGCAGGTCGTTCAAGTTCCCCGGCATGCCCAGGGTCGAGGTCACGGTGGCGGTGGCGGACACAGTGGTCACCCGGCCGTTGGAGGACGGGGACGGCACGATCGTGCAAACCCGTGAGACGAGCGTCGAGCGCAGTGGCGGGCAGTCGCTCGGCCGTCGCTGGGGGCTCTTCGCGACCGTGATGGCCGGCGACTTGTCCGGAGCCACGGGCTGGGCCGTCGGCCCGACCGTGCTCAACTACGGCAGCACCAAGACCGAGACCTCGACGACCGGCAAGGTCCGGCGCCAGCTTTCGGACAAATACAATGGGCCGGTCGGACAGCAGCATCTGCGGTTCACCTACGTCGTGCAGATCGGTGACAAGCAGAAAGCGGTGCCCGCGCCGGACGGGCCGATCGCCCGCGACCACGATCTCCCACCAGGGGCGAAGCCCGTCGATCCGGAAGCGGTCCGCCAGTACGTGCCCGACCGGCTGGTCAAGGTCGACGGTTCGGCCACGGTGTGGACGAAACCGGAGACGACGCAGGCCACCGCGCTTCCCGCGACCGTGGCCGGACCGGACGTGCCGGGCCGCGCGGACACCGAACTCGCGGCACCGCCCCGGATGGACACGTCCAGGGCGCTCGACCAGCTGGACGCCGACCACCGGCTGACAGAGGAGACGCTCTCCCACCTGATCGGCCCTGTGCTGCACCGGTTGTCGGCCAGCGAAGTGTTGCGTGGCAAGGATCTGCCGGAGATCGAACGCCGATTCCGCCAGTTCCTCCAGGACCACGCCAGGGAACTCGTCCGGGGTGGTGACGGGGTGCGGTTCCCGCTGAGCTCGTGGAAGCACAACGCGCCCGACGTGTTCGTGCGCGGGTCCACCCAGGTGGCCAAGGCCGAGTACCTGGGCACTGTCGAGCGAGAGTCCCGCACCGGGACGACCGCTTCCGGGCACAAGGACGCCATGGAGGTCACGAAGGGCTGGGACACCCAGCTCGGCGTGGCGAGCCTGGCCTATGACGCCATGAAATCCCACAAGGACTATCGCGGCGCCGGTTCCACGGCCGCCTACAAGCGCAACCGTCGCGATATCGAGAACATCGAGCACGAGGTCGGGGTCGAGCGCCCGATGAGCGGCGACCGGCCGCTGCACAAGGTGCGCTACCCGGTCGAGTTCGAGGTGCGCATCGGTGGCCGGTGGGGCGATCCCGCGGAGAAGGTGCGCTGGCGCGGTGAAAACCCGGATGTGTACCAGGGCAAGGTGGACGTCGTCGCGGCCGAGCGGCCGGTCGACGCGGGTGAACCGCCGCGGCAGAGTACCCCTGTGTGGCACGACGGTGAACCGCACTCCGATGGGCGGCGGGCGGCGCACCTGCCCGCGGGTTTCCGGCTTGACGCGCTGAAGCCGGTTCCCGACCTGCTCGGCACGGTCACCAAGATGATCGACACGCCGCCGACGTCGCGGTACGCGGGCTGGCTTCGCCTTCCGCTCATCGGCAAGAGCCCGGCTCGTTTCGACGAGCACAAGCAACTCGGGACCTGGGGTCGTGAGCCGGACAAGGCGGACGAGCGCAACGCCGCGCGCGACGTGCTCGAGCACTTCGCGAGCCTGCCGGACCGGGCCGGTGCCTTCGAACGGGCCGCGCTGCACCAGGACACGGTATGGCTGAAGAGCCACAACCGCTCCGGGCTCGTCGGCAACCGCGAGCGGGTGGCGAGGGTCGATCTGTCCGCGCACCTGGAGAACCCCAGGGTCATCGGCGTCGACCAGGCGCACAAGTTCTCCTTCACCGAGGTGACGGGCGCGCAGTGGAAGTCGGAGGTCGTCAATGGCGCCGGCGTGAAGGTCAAGGCCGACATGTTCGACGTGCTGCCGTTCGGCAAAGTCGTGAGTCCCCTCTTCTCCGCAGCCGGCGCCATCATGCGCTACTGGAAGGACGGCACCTCGAAGACCGAAGGTGTCAAGGAAACCGTGACCAGGTCGCGCACCGAACGCGGCTACCTGGTGAGGTACGACGCCACTTACGGCGTGCGGACCTCGAGCCGGCGCGGCTGGCACGACTTCTTCGGGTTCGGCCATGAGGAAGCGGCCAGGGAGGCCGCGAAGCAGGTGCACGTGCCCGAGGCGGCCACCGTGTGGGTGCCCGCCAGCGAGATCCACCGCATCGGCGAACTGCTCGATGACGACCTCGCCAAGCTGGACGCCACGGACGCGCGGCGCTACCGGCAGGAGCGTGCCACCGAATCTCCCGAAGGATCCGGCCGGACCGGCCGTGCTGAGCTGGTCCGCGAAGATGCGCCGGAGCCTGCCCCGGTGGCCGCGCCCGCCAATGTCGGGCGGGGCAGCGGCCGCGTCGAGCTGCACCGCCTGGAAGCGGGCTCCGAGCTGGTGAGCCAGATCTCGGAGCGGTTGCGGGAATGGACCGCTCAGCACCAGGGGAGCCTGCTGTCGAATCTCGCGGACCTCGCCAAGGGCGTGGTCGGCGTCAGTCAGGAACGGCCGACTCGCCGGATGGTCGAGTTCGGCCCGATCAACGAGCGGCTGGTGCGCGATGTGCTCGGGCCGACGCTGGCCGGTTCGGAGTTCAACCCCACGTTGAAGGAGATGCTCGCCGGTGGGCACCCGGTCTTCCTGGAGGGTGCGACGCCGGTCGGCAAGGTCGAGCAGCTCGTGGTGCTGCGGGCCGAGCTGGGAGACGGCGCGTACCGCCGGACGGTGCCCGGCGAGGAGGTCAGGGGCGAGACCACGACGGCCAGCGCGTCAGGCTCCACTTCCAGCAGTGGTTGGCTTGGTGACTGGGGCGTCGGCATGTACATGTACGCAGGGAAGAAACACCACCCGGCGAACTCACTCGGCTTGTCCTTCAGCGGCGCGCACAGGTACGAGTGGCGCACCGAGCTCGGGCACGAGCGCAGCGAGACGGTCGCCACCGCCCGGACCGCGGACAGTGCCGAGTTCCTCCACGACCTCCGGGTCACGATGGACGTCTACCCCTACGCGCGTGCTGGGCACTACTACAAGTTCCTGCCGGGGACCCGCCGGTTCGAGACTCCTTGGACGAGCGAATTCACCTTGCCGGGAGCGGTGCGGTCCAGCGTTCCACTGGACGAGACGATCCCGATCGGCGGACGCCCGGAGGCGCCGCTGGTCGAGAAGACCGGCTCACTGCACAAGGCACAGCGTGAACTCGGTCTTCCGGAGGGGCTCGCCGGTGACGCCGTGACGCAGGTCCGCCCGTTCGACGCGCCGCGGCTGCACCGGTTGCTGGAGGAGCTGATGCGCGGAGGCGGCGGAAGGCCGCTGTTGCACCCGCGCGCCATCCACGAGATCCAGTCGGCGACCGGGACATTGCCGATGCGCACGCACCTTCGGGATGTGCTCTCGCCCGAAGGCTATGTGGTCAAGGTGGCCGGCGATGCGCTTCGCCATGTCAAGATCACCGCGGACGTGGTGAAGCGGGAACTCGTGCGGGTGTTCGACAAGCCGTTGGAGTCGAGCATCACCGAGAAGGACACGGCCGGTTCCACCGCCGCCCACACCGGGGAGATGGCTCCGGAGACCTTCTCCAACATGTCGGGTCCCCACCTCGACGACTCGACGCAGCGGCCGGCCGCACTGATCGCCGACGGGTATACCCCGTGGCAGGAGTGGGGTCGCTCCACCGCGGCCGGTTCCTCGACGAACAAGAAGATCGAGGCCCCGGACGGATCTGCCAAGCCTGCCGAGGAGAAGCGGTACCTGGTCCGGCTGACCCCGGAATGGGTGCTGGAGCCCGCGTACCGGAGTTCCCGCGCGCCGTCCGCGTGGCGTGAGGCGGTGCGGACCGAGCCGGACAACCCGATCCTGATCGAGACCGACCGTGCCGGGCTGAAGGCGCTGGGCCTGTCCGACCCCAAGGAAGACGCGCTGGCGGCGGCCGGTAACCCCGACCTGGCGAAGCGGCCGGACGTCGAAGGGGCGCCGTCGTGGATCCCCAACGCAGGCGAACCGGTCACGCCGCGGCCGAACGTTTCGATGCACGAGTTCCTGAACCCGCGGACCGAACGGCCCACCCCATCGCCTGAGCCCGAGGTGATCCGGGGCAGCGACGGCGTTCGTCCGGAAGACGTCGTGCCCGAGTCCGAGATCGTCCGGGACGGCGACGAGGTTTCGCACGACGGTGGCGTGAGTGAGCGCGAGTCCGAGATCGTCCGGGACACCGACGAAGCCCGCCACGCCGACGACGACGTGGACAACTGGGATACCGATGATGACGCAGACTTCGCCGCCATGGCCCAAAGGGTCTTCGAGCGGGCGGGCGCGGGCTGGCCTGCGTGGCGGACGCTGGACACCATCGCGGAGGTCGACGAAAGCTCGTTCGTGGATTCCGCGCGCCGTCCGACGCCGCGGGAGCTGATGGATCTTCCCGGCGGCGTCGACGAGAAGACCGGCGCCTTCCGGCGGTTCTCGCCTGGCGAGGTGCGGGTCGCGCCGCTCATGCACGGTTCACGCCAGATCGGCCTGACCTTCCACACCGGCCGGGAGAAAGCCGGCGCGCAGCGGTGGGCCCAGCAGTCGGACACCGGCAAGCGGACCACCTACCTCCACCCCGATGCCGCGGACGGGCCGTCGCCCTTCCCGAGCCGCAAGGGCGCGGAGGCGGTGCGGTCGCCGTGGCACGAGGACTCGGTGTTCATCGCCGCGCGGGGCCGGGCGGACACCTTCGAGATCCGGCTCACCGACGGGGCCAGGGTCCGGGTCGATGGGGCGAACTTCGCGCGGGTGGTCTCCGGGCTGGACGAGTTCAAGCGGGCGGTCGGCGACAACACGCCTGGTTCGCTGGTCCTCATGGCCGGGCGCACGGGCGAGGTGGCGGGCCGCGGCGGCGCCGCGCACGACTTCGGCAGGACGCTGGCCACCGAGTTCGGCCACCGCCGGCCGATCGTGGCGCCGACCTCTGACGTGCACCTGCGGACGCAGCTGGTGGGCCGCGGTGGCCAGACGGTGCTCGACCGTGGTGGACGGTGGCGTGCGCTGCCGGTCGCCGACGTCGTCGACAACGTCCCGCTCCGTGGCATCGACAAGGCGACCGGCCTCGAGGTGGACTTCCATTCCTCACAGGTGTGGGTGCACTCGATGCGGAAGGCGGACGGCACCTCGGCGGGGGTCACCTTCCACACCGGCACGCACCTCGCGGAGGACCTCGAACTGGGCAGGCTGGAGCCGGCAGGTCTCGCCCAGCGGTTCCCCGAGGGCGTCCGTGAGCGGTCCGACGTCGATCGGGCTTTTGCCGAGGGAAACTTCGAAATCGTCAGTTCGCCGTGGCCGAAGAACTCGTACGTCGTCACCGCCCATGGCATGCCAGGCCACTTCAGCCTGCAGACGACCGACGGCCGGGGCCTGCGGGTCAGCGGAGAAACCTTCGGCCGCCTGCTGAACGACCTGCGCCCGTTCCGGAACGCGGTCGACGACACTGAGGCCATCGCGCTGAACGTGTGCTACGTCGCGGCGACGGACGGGCCGGGTGGTCCCGCGCACGACCTCCAGCGGACACTGGTGACCGAGTTCGGCCATCGGCAGCCGGTCGTCGCGGCGACGACCGAGATGGCCACCGTCACGGACCCCGGCCTGCGGCAGTGGGCATCGCGGATCAACGACGGCGGCACCTGGCGGACGTTCTCGTCCGGCCCCGCGCGGCTGCTGGGCGAGGATCTCAACCGGCAGGGGCAGTGGACCTCCTTCTCCCGGCACGAGGTCGTCTCCGCGCCGCTGGTGCGCGACGGACGCATGGTCGGAGTGACCTTCAAGGCCGCGACCAGTCGCGGCGAAGGGCCGGATGCCGCGGGCCGGACCACGGTCGTGGACGCCGATCAGGTCCACGACGGGCGCTACGTCGTGTCCACTCAGGACGGTCGCACGCTGGCGGTGGACGGCGACACGTTCGGCAAGGTGGTCGCGAGTTCCCACGAGTTCTCCGACGCGGTGGCCGGCGCGCCGCCCGCGGCGCTGACCGTGCCGGTGGCGGGGCCGGGCCACCACGCCACCGCATTCATGCGAACGCTGGAGCAGCAGTTCCCGATCCGTCGCGACGAAGGCGGCGAACCCGTCACCCGGCTGTCCGAAGAGGGCACCAGGCTCAGCTTCCCGATCGCGCGGACCGGCACCCCGAGCCTGGGAACGCTGCTGGGCCTGCCCGGCCACGAGTCGCGGGCGTTCGACGACCATCGTGTGCTGGCCGTTCCGGCCGTGGCACCACACCCGCCGACTTTGGGTGAGCTGATGGGCATCCCCGGTTACGAGTCGCGGGCGTTGGACGACCATCGTGCGCCGGCCGTTCCGGGCGAAGCAGACCAGCGGCCGACCTTGGGCGAGCTGATGGGCATCGCCGGTCACGAACGGCAGCCCGGGTGGCAGCACCTGGAGAACGGCATCACCTCGGCGCGGCCGATCCGTGCGGTCAAGAACCTGCTCGGGCTGGGCCGGGCGAAGGTCGTCGAGGGCATCACGGCGACGGGCGTCGACCAGCACACCAGGCAGCCGGTGCTGGAACGCGGGAACACGGGACCGGTGGCGCGCGCCCTGCCGTTCCAGCGGGCGTTGTCGCGGAACAACGCGGACGCGGTGACCCTGCTGGCCTCGTCCGCCGGTGAGCCGAACCGCGGTCCTGCGCCTGCCTTCCAGCGTGCGATGGAGGAGCAGTTCTCTTCCCGGCAGCCGGATCCCGCCCCGGCGGATGTGACCGGCGGCGGCACCTTGCGCACTTTTGAAAACGGGCCATCGAACCACGTCCTGCCGAACGAATCCTTGTCGAGGAATGGTGCGCGTACCGCCCAGCGGTGGCTCACCGGGCTGTTCGAGAACCGCACCAAGGTGATCGCGAACGTTGAACTGCACGGGATGCAGGAGGGAACCCGAAAACGCGTCCGCTTCCGTTCGTCGGACGTGCTGGTCAATCGCCTGAAGCAGGGTAAGGCCACGATCGGGGTGATTTTTCACGCCGGCGCGGACCTGGCGGACCGCAAAGCGAAGTACGTACACCCGGAGGCATGGGCGACCCGGTACTTCGCCCGTGGTGTCGACGATCCGGCAGCCATGACAAGTGCGACGGCCGAGCGCCGGTTCGACGAGGTTCCTAAGCCGTGGCCGGCGAACTCGTACTTCGTCTCGACCCATGGCCTGGAGGGGAAGTTCGCCGTCAACCTTCGCCGTGGCGGGCCGTCCTTGCTGGTCGACGGCCGTACCTTCGCCACCTTGCTGAATGACTTGAAGGTCTTCCACCGCGGGCTGGACCGGGGCGACCCGGACGCGGTGGTGCTGGGTGTGTGCCTGGTGGGCAACCTGGATGTGCCGGGTGGGGCCGCGCGTGACTTCCAGCACGCGTTGGGTGAGTTCGGGGTGCGGCAGCCGGTGGTCGCGGCCTCGGAGTCGGTGAGCCTGTCGGTGACTATTTCGGCCGGGGTACTTCGCAACGAGGCCATGACCAACGTCGCGAACGGTGGCAGGTGGAAGACGTTCATGTCGGGGCCTGCGGGGCTGCTGGGTCTGGACCCCAGTTCCTGGGCGGCGGTTCACCTCCGTCCGGAACAGGTCTGGTCCACGCCTCTGGTGCGTGATGGCGTCCCGGTGGGTATTTCGTTCCGGGACGGCCGCAGGGTCGACGACGTGGCCGACTGGGCCGCGGACGGTGGCCACGTCATCGGCGATGTCCCCTGGTCGTCCGATCGGACGTTCTTCGTGGACGCCGAACCGGTGCTTGGTCGCTGGTTCAGCGTGGAGGACATGGATGGGCGGTGGTTGCTGCTCGACGGGGCAGGGTTGGCGAAGGTGACCGCGGAGTCCCGGGCGTTCCGCGAAGCTTCAGTCGATACGGTCACGTTCCTGGCGTCGGAGTCGGCGTCGAAGCCGGTCGGGGTGTTGTCGACCGGGGAATTCGCGAGTGTGCTGGCGCGGGACTTCGGGTTCGATGGGCAGGTGTTCGCGCCGTCCGGGTGGACGGCGGTGCTGCCCGCGGTGGCCGAGCTGCCCGCGCAGTTGATGACCGCGAAGGACATGCACTGGGAGTCGCATCGGCATGAGTTGTCGTTGCCGGAGGGACCGGAAGGTGTGCCTGAGCGGTTCCTGAGCAGTGACGTGCGTCCGCGCCCGGTGCTGTCGGACGGGCAGTTGGTCGGGATGTCGTTCCGGCAGGAGGGGACGCCGACGATCGACGCGCCGCTGTCGGTGGCCCATGGGCGCGTCTTCCATATCGACGCGAGTGCCACCTCGGAGAAGTTCTGGGTACTGGATCCAGCACACAACACGTCGTGGCCGGTGAGCACGGATCAGTTCGCGCGGATGGTGGCGGAGGCGGAGCCGTTCCGGGAGGTGGTGCGGGATCCGGAGCTCAGGTTCCTTGTGCTGACGGATTCCCGTGCGGGTGATGAAAGCGGCGGTGGCTCCACGGCGCGTGACCTCCAGCGGGCTTTGGCTGATTTGACGGGTCGTTCGGTGCCGGTGGTGACCGGTGATCGTTCAGCACCGTGGCGGGTTTTCGGGGTTGATACTTCGCAGGTCAACCAGGATGGCACGCTGCGAATGGACGACGTCCTCGACATGGGAATCCCGGCGGGGGAGCGCTCCCGGCCGGATGAGGATGCGGAGATCCATCCGGTGGATGCCGACGGTCCGTCGCCGGTCGAGGATCCGGCGGACGCAGGCGGCCCGCCCCAGTCTGAGCCCCGGCCGGAATCGGGTGGTAGCGAAGGCATAGCGCAGGTGCCGTCGACGCTCACCGTCAAGCAGCGGCTCATCGAGTTGGCGCGCTCTCGCACGAAGGTGCTCGAGAACGTCGAACTGCACGGGACGCAACGGGGAACACCCGTCCGCTTCCGTTCGTCGGATGTGCTCGTCACCCGGCTGAAGCGGGGCGGGACGACGATCGGGGTGACCTTCCACCCCGGCTTCCCCACGAGCTTCGACGTGATGAACCGCCAGGACAAGTACAACCGTCCAGAGGACGGGGCGACTCGGGTCTACCAGCCTGTCGGCACGGACGAAAAGACCTTCACCAAAGATTTCGACGCGGCGCGCGCGGCGGGCCGGTTCGAAGAGTCTCGGAAGCCGTGGCCGGACAACTCGTACTTCGTCTCGACCCATGGCCTGGAGGGGAAGTTCGCCGTCAACCTCCGCCGTGGCGGACCGTCTTTGCAGGTCGATGGCCGCACCTTCGCCACGCTGCTGAACGACTTGAAGGTCTTCCACCGCGGGCTGGACCGGGGCGACCCGGCCGCGGTGGTACTGGGTGTGTGCCTGGTGGGCAAGCTGGATGTGCCGGGTGGGGCCGCACGGGACTTCCAGCACGCGCTGGGTGAGTTCGGAGTGCGGCAGCCGGTGGTCGCGGCCTCGGAGTCGGTGATGGTGACCGTAGAAAGCCGCCGCCCCAAGACGGTGCTCACCAAGCTGATCGAGGTGGTGGACGCCGGCAAGTCGCTGATCAACGTGCTGGACGGCGGCCGATGGAAGACGTTCATGTCGGGGCCCGCGGGGCTGCTGGGCGCGGACGCCGCTTCCGGGGTGGCTGTTCACCTCCGCCCGGAGCAGGTCCGGTCCACGCCTCTGGTGCGCGACGGCGTCCCGGTGGGGATCTCGTTCAAGGACAAGCGCGCGGCCGGGGATCTCGCGGACTGGGCCGCGGGCGGCGGGCGCGTGATCGGCGATGTCCCCTTCTCGTCCGATCGGACGTTCTTCGTGGACGCCGAACCGGGACCTGGCGGCCGGTTCTCGGTGCGGGACGCCGATGGGCGGCGGTTGCTGCTCGACGGCGGGGCGCTGGCGAAGGTCGCGGCGGATTCGCAGGCCTTCCGCGCGGCCGTCACCCAGGGTGGACGGCCGGACGCTGTCGCGTTGCTCGCGTCGAAGTCGGCGGCGGGACCGGACGGTCTGCGGGCGACCGGGGACTTCACCCGGGTGTTGATGCGGGACTTCGGGTTCGAGGGGCAGGTGTTCGCGCCGTCCGGGTGGACGACGGTGCTGCCCGCGGTGGCCGAGCTGCCCGCGCAATTGATCACCGCGCAGGGTATGCACTGGGACTCGCACCGGCAGGAGACAGCGCTGCCGGAGGAGCAGGGTGATGCGCCTGCGCGGTTCCTGAGCAGCGATGTGCGTCCGCGTACGGTCATGTCCGGCGGGCAGCTGGTCGGGATGTCGTTCCGGCGGGAGCAGACGCCGATCGCCGTGCCGCTGTCGGCGGCCCATGGGCGCGTCTTCCACATCGATGTGAGCGCCAACTCGACGAAGTTCCGGGTGCGGGACGCCACGCGCGACACGTCGTGGCCGGTGAGCGCGGATCAGTTCGCGCGGATGGTGGCGGAGGCGGAGCCGTTCCGGGAGGTCGTGCGGGATCCGGAGCTCAGGTTCCTTGTGCTGACGGATTCCCGTGTGGGTGACGAGAGCGGCGGTGGTTTCGCGGCCCGCGATTTCCAGCGGGTTTTGGCTGGTTTGACGGGGCGTTCGCTGCCGGTGGTGACCGGTGATCGTTCAGTGCCGTGGCGGATGTTCGGGTTCGACGGGCCGGGGTTGTTCGTCGGCAACTTCGAGCGTGGTGGGGGCCACGTGTTCTCGGCGGACGACGTGCGCGTCAGCCCGGTGCGGGCGGACGGGCGGACGGTGGGCGTGTCCTACCGCGGTGAGTTGCCGGGTGTGTTGCGTGAGCTGCCTGAGGCGGGCGCGTTGCCGGTGGTGGTGACTTCGCGGCAGTGGGCTCTCGAGGTGACGCTGCATGACGGTCGTCAGGTGTCGTTGCGCCCCGACGCGTTCAGCCGGTTGGTGGTCGGTAGTGAGCTGTTCCAGCAGGCGCGGGCGAACCGGCCGGATGTGGTGTCGCTGCTCGTTTCCGAGCCGGATCTTTGGAACAGTTGGGATAACAGTTTCCAGCGTGCGCTCGATGCCCGGTTCGGGGCCGATGCTCCGCGGTTCACCCGGGGTCACGCGCTGCGGCTGGATGACTTCCTCGACAGCGGAACTCCGGCGGTGGAACGTTCTTCCCTGCCGGAGGGGGACACGGAGATCCACCCGGCGGCAGGCCAGTCCACTGTGGAACGGCCGGAAACAGGCGGCCCGCCGCTGGCCGAGCGGGGCCCGCAGGCGCGCACTGGCACCTGGAGGTCGCTGACCCGGCCGGTCGGGCGGCTGTTCAGCGGCTCCGATGGCATGTTCCAGGGTGTCAACGCCACCTCCGGCGCGACACGGCGGTTCCGGGCGGACGAGGTCGAGGTGCGTCCGCTGGTGGCGGACGGCCGTGCCGTGGGGATGTCGTTCCGGTCCGGGCCGGACCCGGTGGAACTGCCGGTCATCGCGAACCACGGGCAGGTGTTCCATGTGGACACCGACGCGACCGCGACGCGGTTCGGCGTCCGGTTGTCCGGCGGTGCACGCCTCGAGCTGGACGGCCAGACGTTCGCGGGCGTAGTGGCGAAGGCACGGCTGTTCCGTGCGGCGGCGGAGCGGTTCGACCTGGTCGGTATCGCGTTGCCGGGTTCGCGAGCCGGTGAACTGGCGGGTTCTGGTGGCTCGGCACATGATTTCCAGCACGCGCTGACCGAGCTGGACCACCGGCAGCCGGTGGTGGCTACCGACGGCGACGGTGGCTGGCGGGCGTTCGGCGGCGAGCCGGGGCTGGTCGTGGCCGCGGGCCAGGACGGCATGCAGCACCTGATCACGCCGTTCGACGTGGCCGTCACCCCGGTGCGCGCGGCGGGCCCCCCGATCGGCATGTCCTTCCACGGCGAACTGCCGGGCACCGTCCGCGGCCTGGCGGACGCGGACTCGCTGCCGCTGGCGGTGACGGTCAAGGACGGCCGGTTCGAAATCGCGTTGCACAACGGCCGCCGGGCGACGGTCGGCAGCGAGGGTTTCGCGGATCTGGTGACAAACGCCGAGCTGTTCGGGCAGGCGCGGTGGCAACGTCCCGGCGGGATCACGCTGCTGGCCGCCTACGCCGGTGAACACACTGGTGGCGCGGCGCATGACTTCCAGCGTGCGCTGGCCGAGCGGCTGGGCACCGAGGTTCCCGTGGTGGCACCCGTCGGCGACCTGGTCACGCGGGCCGACACCGCGGCGTGGCGGACCTTCCCGACCGAAGAGCTCGCGCCGCTCTCCGAGCACGCCGAACCGGACCAGTCCACTGTGGATCGGCCGGACGACGACGAGCCAGGGGCGGCTATCGGGACCGGCGGCGGGGACGGCACTGGCGCGGGCGGCGGGCGCGGTACCGGCGCGGGTTCTCACCTGCCGGTGGCCGAACCCGGCCCGGTGGTGCGCCCCAGCCGATGGTCGTCGGTGGCCAGGCCGGTCGGCCGGTTGTTCGGCCGTCACGAGCAGGTGCTGCAGGGAGTGGACGTCGTTTCGGCGGCGGAGCGGTCGTTCCGCGTCCGTGACGTCGAGATGCGCCAGCTGCGCTCGGACGGCCACCGGGTCGGTATGACGTTCCGGTCCGAAGTGGACAGTGTGGCGCTGCCGGTCACCTCGGAGCGGGGGCGGGTGTTCCACGTCGACGTGGACGCGAGCGCGTCGCGGTTCGGGCTGCGGCTCTCGGACGGCACGCGGGTGTCGGTGGACGGCCGGACGTTCGCCGACGTCGTGGCGAAGGCACGGCCCTTCCGTTCGACGGCGGCGAAGCACAAGCTGGCCGCGATCGCGTTGCCGGGTTCGCGGGCCGGTGACCTGGTGCGGCCACCCGGCGCGGCGCACGACTTCCAGCGCGCGCTGGGCGAGCTCGGCCGCAAGGAGCCGGTGGTCGCGACGGACGGCGCCGGTGTCTGGCGGGTGTTCGGCGGCAAGCCGGGGCTCGTCGTGGGCACCACCGAGGCCGGTGCGCGGCACTTGTTCACCTCGGAGGACGTGCGCGCCGCCCAGGTGCGTGACGGGGAGACCCCGGTCGGGATCTCGTTCCGTGACGACACACCGGACCGGATACTCGGCCTGCCATCCACGAGTTCGCTGCCGGTCGCGGTGACCGCGACACGAGACCGGTTCGAGGTCACCCTGCGCGACGGCCGTCAGGTGTCGGTCACCGGCGACGGCTTCGCGGTCCTGGTCGCGAACGCCGATCTGTTCGAGCAGGCTCGCCAGAACCGCGCGGGCACGATCACGCTGCTGGCTTCCCACGCGGGTGAGCACATCGGAGCCGGTGGCGCCGCACACGATTTCCAGCGTGCGCTCGCCGGGCGGTTCGGGACCGACGTGCCGGTGGCGGCAGTGCCGGACCAGCTGGACCTGCACCATTTTGATTCCGCTGCCGCTGCCGAGCGGGACCAGGGGCTGCTGGAGACCATCGCCGAACAGGACGAGGTCGAAACCAGCGACTTGCCCGCATGGGTAGGCGCACCGGCGTGGCGCACCTTCGGGCCCGAAGAGCTTCGGCCCCTGTTCGGAACCACCCTGCAGAGGGAAACTCGGTCCGTCCGACTCGACGACGTGCTCACCGCGCCGCTGACCAAGGGCGGCCGGACCATCGGCGTCACGTTCAGCGCGGATGCCAACGAACTCGCGGCCGACCTGAGGTGGGCGGAAGGTGACGGTAAGGACAAGACCTATCTGCTGCCGGAGACCTACATCTCCAAGTCCGATGCCGAGGACGAGGGCGTCCTTCCAGCGGCGACCCCGGCTCCCTGGCCGGACAACAGCTTCTTCGTCCTTACCCATGGTGGCGACAGCACGGTTGGAATCACGCTCAAGGACGAAACCCCGATCAGCCTCAGCGGCCCTGTGTTCGCCGACCTGCTGCGGCGGACGGAGGCGTTCCGGAGCCGGTTCGAGGGCGACGACCGGCCGGAGGCGATTTCGCTGCTCGCCTGCTTCACCGCACAGCGAGACGAGCCAGGCGGGTCCGGTTTCGATGTCCAGCGGACACTGGCGAACAGGTACGGATACCGGCAGCCGGTGGTCACCGCCACCGAGATGGTCACGCCGGGGTGGGACTCGGCTGAGCACCCGGCCGGCTCCGAGCCCTACATCGCTGTCATGGACGGCGGGGTCTGGCGCACGTTCGCGAACGGTCCGGCCGACGTGCTCGGCAGGGACGGCGCTGGCCGGGTGCTGTCCTTCCACCCGGCCGACGTGCGGATACGCCCGCTGGCCGACGGCGGGAATCCGGTCGGTGCCTCGTACCGGGCGCTAGGCGGTCCGGAGTGGACTGACGGCACGGGGCCCTCGCTGTGGCCGCACGGCTCGGCAGGCATCGGCGTCGATTCACTGGGTGAGCGGTTCCGTCTGACACTGGCGGACGGACGCGAGGTGTCGGTCGACGGCAGGGCATTCGCCACGGTCGTGGCCGCATCGCCGCTGGTGCGAGCGGGAGACGCCGCCCACCGCCCGTTGATGCTGTTGTCGGACGCGGCGGACGACGGCGCGGTACGGGACTTCCAGGGTGCGCTGGCCACGGCGACCGGCCGGAACGATGTCGTCGTGGTGCCGCGGCAGGGCGACTGGAAGGTGGCCGCGCCGTCACCGGTTCCGTTGCCGGGCTTGGACCTCGGCGAGCAGCGGATGCGCCTGTTCGATGCGGGCGAGGTCGAGCTGGTCACGCACGCCGACGGTGAGCGCACAGTGGCCATGTCGTACCGCGCGGCCGAGGACCCCGCGACGCTGACCCGGCACGCCGACGACGAGCTGTCGATCTCTGTGGACTCCGACTCGGAGCGGTTCCGGCTGAGGCTGGCGGACGGCCGGGCGCTGGAGGTCACCGGGACCGCGTTCGCCGAGGTCGTCGGCCGTTCGCGGCTGCTGGGTTCGCTGGTCCCCGGCGTCGGGCCGTCGAAGTTCACCTTGCTGGGCGGGCCCGCCGGAGAACTCGACGGTCCGGGCGGTGCGGCACACGATTTCCAGCGTGCGCTGCAGGAGCGGTTCGACCAGTGGCAGCCGGTCGCCGCGCCGACCGCCGGCGGACACCCGCGGACGTTCTCCACAGTGCCGTCGCCGCTGGTGGGTACCGACATGGCCGAGGTGCGGCACACGTTCCAGGCCGCGAACACGCGGTTCGGGCCGCTGCGCCGCGGTGACCGGACCGTCGGGGTGACCTTCCGGATGGGGTTCGAGCGCGCGGAGACCGTGGAGTGGGCCGCGGCGACTTCCGGCAGGGACGTCGCATATCTGCTGGGCGAGAACCAGGTCGATCTCGAAACAGCGATCCAGGCGGGCGCCGCGCGCATGGAGCGGGCGCCGTGGCAGGGCGGCCGGACGTTCTTCATCGACGCCGAGGGATCGGGGGGCTCGGCGCGGATCTACGCGTCGGGCGCCGGGGTCCTCACTGTGGACGGTGAAGTGCTCGCCAGGCTGGTGACCGGGCTCGAGCCGTTCCAGCAGGCGCTTCACGAGGGCACGCCGGGGTCGTTCACCCTGCTCGTCCCTGGTACCGGCAGCGCATGGGGAACGGCGCCGGGCTTCCAGCGGACGCTGGCCGAGGAGTTCGGGCACGAGCAGCCGGTGCACGCGCCGACCAACGACCTGCAGCTGGGCGTCTCCGAGCACGGCTCCCGCGCCACCACCGCGGTGCTCGAGGGCGGGCGCTGGCGGCAGTTCCCGGCGGCACCCGGCGATCTCACCAGCGCCGCCGGCGAACTCCGCGACATGTCCGGCCAGGTGCTCGACGACGACGCCCGCTCCGACATGTCCGGAATCTCGTACCGCTCCGGTGAGCGGGACGGGCTGGAGAGCCCACGCTCGTTCGACGGTGACGCGGCAGGCAACGGGCTGTTCGACCAGCTCAGGGACCGGTTGGGCGGCGAAAGCTCGCGTGGTTCGGACTCCGACGGGGACTTCGGCGACGGAAGCGAACGCGACGGGTCGTGGCGTTCGGAGCTGAGTTTCACCGACGCCGACGGAAGCCCTCGTAGTTCGTTCGACGGCTCGGCGCCAACTTCTCCCCGGTCCACGACCTTTGGTGACCTGATCGGCCTGAACGCGGACGGCACCCGCCGGACGCTGGGCGACCTGCTGGGTATGCGGCGAAGTGACGAGGCAGGCGATCGCGCCGAGACCGGGGCAGCCGGCGAGTTGCTCGGCATGCGGTCGTCGCTGCGTGCTCCCACGCGGTGGGTGACCGGCTTGTTCCGGCAAGGCTCCGAGGTGGGCAGGGCCGAAGTGATCCACAACGTCGAACTGCGCGGGCAACAAGCGATAACCCGTGCGCCGGTCGCGTTCCGCTCGTCGGACGTCGTGGTCACCGACCTGAAGCGGGAAGGGATCTCGGTCGGGTCGAGCTTCCTCTCTCCCGAAGACCCGGCGGGACCCGGCAGGTTCGGGTTCGACCAGGCGCACAGCGCGTCGACCCAGCTCTTCCCCCATGGCGTCGACGACATCGACACGCTGCGGACAGCGCGAGCGGAGGGCCGGTACGAGGAGATCCGGAAACCGTGGCCGGAGAACTCGTATTTCGTCTCGACCCACGGGCACGAGAGGGAGTTCGAGCTCACCCTGCGCAATGGTGCGTCCTTGGTGGTCGACGGCCGGAACTTCGCCAACCTGCTGACGGACTTGAAGTCCTTCCATCGCTCGCTGGACCAAGTCCAGCCGGAAGCGCTCACGCTCGCGATCTGCAACGTGGGCAGGCTGGACGGTCCGGGCGGTGCCGCGCACGACCTCCAGCGCGCGCTCGTCGACTTCGGGGTGCGCCGGCCCGTGGTTGCGGCCTCGGAAAAGGTGAACGTCTCGGCCACCGGCGAGGGCGGTTCGTTCGCGCTCGGTGTCCTGAACGGTGGCCGGTGGAAGACGTTCTCAGCGGGGCAGGCAGGGCTGCTGGGGGTGGATGCCGCTGCCGGGGCAGTGGTTCACGTCCGTTCGGAGCAGGTCCGGTCCACGCCGCTGGCGCGTGACGGCGGCCCGGTGGGAATCTCGTTCCGGCATGAACCAGCCACCACGGCGGACTGGGTGCGTGATGGCGGCCGCACCCTCGACGAGGTTCCCTGGCCGGGCCGCACCTTCTTCGTGGACGCGGTGCCGGCGGCCGGCGGCCGGTTCGAGGTGCACACGACGGACGGGCGGCTGTTGCTGCTCGACGGGGCGGCCTTGGCGAAGGTGACGGCGGACTCCCATGCCTTCCGCGACGGGCGGCCGAGCGCGGTCACTCTGCTGTCGTCGGAAGCCGCGGCCGGGCAGACCGGGCTGCGGTCGACCGGGGAGTTCACGCGAGTGCTGGCGCGGGAATTCGGGTTCGAGGGCACGGTGTTCGCGCCGTCCGGGTGGACGGCGGTGCTGCCCGCGGTGGGCGACCGGCCTTCGCAACTGGTGACCGCGCAGGACATGCGCTGGGAAACGCACCGGCCGGAAATCTCGCTGCCCACGCAGCCGGGCGACGTGGCGCACCCATTCCTCTCGAGCGAGGTGCGGCCGCGTCCGCTGGTCGCTGACGGGCACCTGGTCGGGATGTCGTTCCGACCGGAGCAGGAGTCACCCGGCATGCAGGCCGAGGTCTCGACGACCCGCGGGCGCGTTTTCCACGTCGACGCGAGCGCGACCTGGAACCTGTTCCGGGTGTCGGAGGGGCAGCGCGGTTCGACGCTGGCGGTGCGTCCCGAGCAGTTCGCGCGGATGGTCGCGGAGTCGGAGCCGTTCCGGACGGCATCGCGCGATCCGGAGCTCTCGCTCATCGCCTTGACGGACTCACGTGCCGGCGACGAGCACGGTCCGGGCGGCGCGGCGCACGACTTCCAGCGGGCGCTGGCGCACCTGGGCGTTTCGCTGCCGGTGGTGACCGGTGACCGCGCCTCCCACTGGCGGGTCTTCGGCGGGCAGGACGTGTTCGGAGGGAATTTCGACTCGGGCACCGGGCATGTGTTCGCCGCGGACGACGTGCGGATCAGCCCGGTGCGCGTCGGCGACTCGACGGTGGGGGTGTCCTTCCGGGGCGAGCTGCCGGGCGGGCTGCGCGACCCGCACCCGGCCGGTGCGCTGCCCGTCGTGGTGACCTCCCGTGGGCACGAATTCGAGCTGACCCTGCAGGACGGACGCCACGTCGCGATCCGCCCCGAGGAGTTCGGCAGGTTGGTCGGCGGTACGCGGGTGTTCGCCGAGGCGCTGGCGAACCGGTCGGAGGCGGTCACGCTGCTGGTGTCCGGACCCAAGGTCGAACGCGCCGCGGTGCGTTCCTTCGAAGGGGCGCTGGAGGAACGGTTCGGCGAGCAGGCGCCGCGGCTGGCACCGAACAGGGCCGTGCGGCTGCAGGACAGCCTGGAAGACCCGGCTTCGGTCGCCGATGACGGAACCGGGAACCAGAGGCGGGACTCCGGTGAGGGTTGGTCCAGCGACGAGACGAGTGACAGCGGCTCCGATTTTGGGGCATACGACCACGAAACAGCTTCCGACGGCGGTCGTTCACCGCACGAGAACACCGAGATCACCGAGATCACCGAGCTCGCGGACGGCCACGCGGGGGAGAACCGGCCGGAGACGACGATGGCCGAGCGTGGGCCCGTCGTCCGGACAGACCGCTTCTCCGCGATCAAGCACCGGCTGGCCGCGCTCTCCGGTCGTCAGGGGCGCTCGCTCGACGGGCTGGACCTGACCGGCGCGGTGCGGCCGTTCCGGGCGCGTGAGGTCGAGGTGCGTCCGCTGGTGGCCGACGGCCGGCTGGTTGGAATGTCGTTCCGGTCCGGTGTGGACGGTGTGGAGGTCCCGGTCTCGTCGGAGCCAGGGCGGTTGTTCCACCTCGACGTGGAAGCGAACTCGTCGCGCATCGGCGTTCGGCTGAAGGATGGGACCGAGCTGTCGGTCGACGGCCGGACCTTCGCCGAAGTGGTGGCGAAGGCGGGTCTTTTCCGTTCGGTGGCAAGGAAGTTCGATCTGGCAGGGGTGGCGCTGACGCGTCCGGGCGGTGTGGAGCACGATTTTCGGCACGCGGTGACCGAGCGATTCGGGGCCGGTGGGTCACGGGGGGTGCGGTCCGATGAGCATGGCGGCACCTTGTCCTCGATGAAGCCGTTGGGGCCGGTGGTCCGTCAGGTGAAGAGCCTGCTGGGGTTCGGGCGGGCGAGGGTCGTCGAGGGCGTGACGCTGTTCGGTACCGACGTGAACACGCGTGAGCCGGTGACCTTCGATTCGTCGCGGGTGCGGGTGCACCGGCTGTACCACGATGGCAAGTTGGCGGGCATTTCCTTCAGCCGCGGCACGGAACTGCGGCTGGACCGGAAGGTCATGCGCGAGGAGAGGGTGCTGCGTTACACCACCTCGATGCCCGAGGGCTACACGATGGCGAAAGGCGGCTGGAACAAGCAGTTCGAGCCGGGGATGCTCCTGCGGGCGGCCGCGCCCTGGCCGGAGAACAGCTTCTACGTCACCACACATGGCGAGACAGACGGCTTCCTGGTGCGGCTTGCCGACGGCCGGAGCGTAGAGGTTGGCGGTGAGGCGTTCGGTCGCCTGGTGCACGACTTGCGGTCGTTCCGCTCACCGGTGTCCCGTTACGCGCCGGAGGCCATCACGTTGATCGTCTGCAAAGTGGGCCAGATCGACGGGCCGGGCGGAGCCGCCCATGACTTCCAGCGAGTGCTGGGGGAGCTGGGCTATCGGCAGCCGGTGGTCGCGGCGACGAAGTCGATGGCCTTCGAGCTTCCGGCCGGCGGCAGCTGGATCGAGGATGGCGGGACGTGGCGGTCGGTGTCGTCGGGGCCCGCCAGGGTGCTGGGTGAGGTGCTGGGTGGGGGCGGCGTCCGGTCGCGGGACTGGAGCGCGTTCGGCGCGGATGAGGTTCGCGTGGTTCCGCTGGTCCGTGCGGGGAAGACCGTCGGTGTGTCGTTCCGGCAGGAGGCCGGGCTGGAGCGTGGGCTCCGCTGGGTGGCGGCGGGTGCGAAGGTGGCGACCGAAGCGCCGTGGCCGCATCGAGCGTTCTTTGTGGACGCCGCTTCGAATGTGGGCGGCCGGTTCGAGGTGTGGACCTCGGATGGCAGGCGAATGCTGGTCGAGGGGAATGCTTTCGGCCGGGTGGTGGCGAAGACTGAGGCGTTCCGGGACGCTATGGCCGGCGTGGATCGGCCGCAGGCGTTGGTGTTGCTGACTTCGGCGGCGGGTAAGCCGCTGTTCGGTGGCCGGGACGGTGCGCTGGACTTCACGAAGGCGTTGGTGCGCGAGTCCGAAGTCGCGCGTCCGGTGTACGCGCAGACCGGCACGGTCGAGTTGCGCCCGGATGCCAGGGGCGGGCTTGTGCTCCACGCCGAGGACGGTCGCTGGGCGATGCACACGGAGGGGCCGAAACCGCTGACCGCGGTCGACTCCGCCCGTCTGCGGCATTTGTTCCATGCCGAGGATGCGCGGGTCACCCCGCTGTATCACGACGGCAAACCGTTGGGGCTGTCATTCCACGACGATGAGGCGCACGCGGTGGTCCAGGACTGGGCCGACGCGTCGGGCGAGTCGCGGCGCGCGGGTGTCCCGCTGGCCGAGGATGCCTTCTTCATCGCGGCCGCGGGGACACCCGGCTCGTTCGGGGTGCGGCTGGCGGATGGCCAGCAGCTGTGGCTCGACGGTAAGGCCTTCGCGGAGCTGGTGACCGGTCTGCGCCCGTTCGCGGACGCGATGAACCTCGAAACCGGGCGGATGGGGCAGACCTGGTCCGACCGGGTTTCCGGGATCACGCTGCTGGTGTCGGCATCCGGCTCGCTGCTGGGGGCCGGCGGTGCGGCGCACGATTTCCAGAGGTCGATGCGTGATCACTTCGGGTACGGCATGCCGGTGCACGCGCCGTCCACGCCGGTCGGGCTGTCGGTGGCCGCTGACGGGGGTGGCACGGCCGTCAGGCTCACCACGCTGTCCGGTGACGGCGAGTGGCGTTCGTTCCCGGCCGGGCCTGCCCTGATCCCCGGCGAGAGCGCGATGACCGGCAAACGAGTCTGGATTCAGCCGGACCAAGTCTTCGTGATGCCGCTGCTGGACAGCGCCGACCGGATGATCGGCATGACTTTCACGGTCAGCGCCGACGTCACCACGTGGGCGGCCGGCACGGGCCGGGACGTCACCCACTTGCTCGGCGAAGATGAGAATCACCTCGCTGACGCGCGGAAGTCAGGCAGGGTGACGACCGTGCGGGCGCCGTGGCCGCAGCGGTCGTTGTTCGTACACGCGGAGGCCGTGACCGACCGGTTCACGATCATGACCGGTAACGAGCGCTTCCATGTCGACGCCGCCGGCTTCGCCGCCGTCGTGGCGCGTTCCTGGCCGTTCACCGAGGCGCCGAGCTACGGCCGCGGGGACGCGGTGACCATGCTGATCTCCGACTCGGCGGCGGTCGACGGTTCGCCCAGCGTGGCCGAGACCTTCCAGCGGACGCTGGCGGAGCAGTTCTCCTACCGGCGGCCGGTGTACGCGCCGACGAGCAGGCTCGACCTCGACGTCGAGAACGGCGTCTCCACCACGGTGGTGGCCGATGGTGGCGCCTGGCGCACCTTCACGGCCGACGGCGGTCACGGCAACCCCGCTGTCGTCAACGGCGGTACGTGGCGCAAGTCCGGCGAGGCGCCGCCGAGCGATGTCCTCTCGGACGAGGTCGCGTCGCGGGCGAAGTCCGGAGACACACCGGGCCCGGCGAAGTCGCTGCGTTACCAGGTCAGGAGCTTGCTGGGACTCGGGCGTGAGAAGGCGGACGTCTACGAGCGCATCACACTGTCCGGCCTCGAAGCGAAGACCGACCGGCCGATCATCTTCGACTCGTCCCAGGTGCGGGTCCACCGGATGCGCCGGGGCAGCGAGGTCGTCGGGGTTTCCTTCAGCCGCGGCAGGGAACTGTCGGATGACCGCATCTCCGTGAGGCACCGGAACGAGATGCAGAGTGCCACGTTCCTCCCCGAGGGCTATCTGGAAGCCGACATGCCCAAGGCACGTGAGGAAAAGGTGCTGCGGACTGAGGGAGCACCGTGGCCTGAGAACACGTTCTACGTCACCACACATGGCACGCCCGACAGATTCCTGGTGCGGCTCGACAACGGCAAGCAGGTGATGGTCGGAGGCGAGGCTTTCGGCCGCCTCCTGGACAATCTGCGGTACTTCCACGAGCCGGTCACCGCGAACAACGCCCCGGAAGCGCTGGCCTTGATCGTCTGCAGCGTGGGTTCGGTGGACAGGCCGGGCGGCGGTGCCCACGACCTGCAGCGGACACTGGGGCAACTGGGCTACCGGCAGCCGGTTCTCGCGGCGACGAAGCCCATGGGCTTCTTCAAGTTCGGCGGCACCTGGATCGAGAACGGCGGCCTCTGGCGCGCGCTCGCCTCGGGATCCGCCTGGGTGCTCGGTGAGAACAGCCTCCGGCTGGGGAACTGGAGCGCCTTCGGTGTAGACCAGGTTCACGCGGTTCCGCTGGTCCGCGATGGGAAGACGATCGGCCTGTCCTTCCAGGACGGAACCAGCCTGGACCGCAGCCTCGAGTGGGCGACCACGGGTGCCAAGGCGTCCGCGGAAACGCCATGGCCGCACCAGACGTTCTTCGTGGACGCCGATTCCCGGCCGGACGGGCGGGTCGCGGTACGTACCTATGACGGCAGGCGACTGCTCGTCGAACCCGGCGCCTTTGCCCGAGTGGTGGCGAAGTCCCAAGCGTTCCAGGACGCCATGGCACGCTCCGACCGGCCGGAGGCACTGACGCTGCTCGGTTCGGCGGCGGGAAATCCGGTGGAAGGCGGCAGGGACGCCGCACAGGACTTCACCAGGACCCTGGCGAAGGAGTTCGAACCCGGCCGCCCGGTGTATGCGCAGACCGGCGAGGTCGGGCTGCGCCCCGATGCCCGCGGGGAGCTCGTGCTCCACGCCGAAGGCGGACGCTGGGCGCTGCACGCCGAGGGGCCGACACCCTTGCGCGCGGTGGACTCCACCGGTCTGTGGCACCTGTTCCAGCCGGGGGACGTGCGGGTCACGCCCCTGTTCCACAACGACAAGCCTGTGGGGCTCTCGTTCCACGACGCCGAGAAACACTCCGTCATCGAAAGGTGGGTCGAGGGGTCCGGCGCGTCGCGGCAGGAGGGCACTCCCTGGGCGGAAGACGCCTTCTTCATCGCTGCCCCGGCGGCACCCGGTGCGTTCGGGGTGCGACTGGAAGACGGCCACCAGCTGTGGGCGGACGGGGCGACGTTCGCGGCGCTCGTCACCGGCGTGCGGCCCTTCCGGGACGCGATGAACCTCGAGACCGGCCCGCTCGGTCAGACCTGGGCCGACCAGATTTCCGGGATCACCCTGCTGGCGTCGGCGTCGGGCACGCTCGCGGCCGCCGGTGGGGCGGCACACGACTTCCAGAAGTCCATGCGCGATCACTTCGGCTACGGCCAGCCGGTGTACGCGCCTTCCACGCAGGTCGGGTTGTGGACGGCTCCGGATGGCGGCCAGGCCGCCACCAGACTTTCCGAGGGCGGCGAATGGCGTTCGTTCCCGGTCGGCCCGCCGCTGCTCACGGGCCGGAGCATGACCGGAAGACGAGTCTGGATCCCGCAGGACGAGGTCATGGTCACGCCGTTGTCCCACGGCGATCAAGTGATCGGCATGTCCTTCTCGATCGACTCTCACCGAGCGGAGGAATGGACGGCGGGTACGGGCCGGGACGTCACGCATCACCTCGACGCCGATCAGCTCGATCTCACCGAGGCCAGGGCCGCCGGCGCGCTGACGACGCGGCAGGCGCCGTGGTCCGAACGGACGTTCTACGTGGAGGCTCCGGCCGGCTCCGATCGGATCATGATCGTGGCCGGTTCCGAGTACGTCTATGTCGACGCTCCCGCCGTCGCCGCCATCGTGGCGGGCTTCGAGCCATTCGCGCGGGCCGTGGCCGACGGGCACGCGGACTCGGTGACCGTGCTGATCTCCAACGCCGCCGGGGGGTACGGCGAGGTCACCTTCGCCGAGACGTTCCAGCGGACGTTGCAGGAACAGTTCTCCTACAGGCAGCCGGTACACGCGCCGACGACCTGGCTCGAACTTCTGGTCGAGGACGGTACCTCCACCACCGTGCTGGTCGAGGACGGAACCTGGAGCACGTTCCCGGCCGAGACTCCGGCGCCGGCGGAGCGAGTGGACCTCACCGGCGACCGGTCACCGGATACGGGCGAGATCGAGCCGGTCGTGCACCAGGCGGACGACCCGGGACCGGATTCGGTCACCGAGCCGTTGACCGAATCCACCGTGCCGTCGACCGGCCATTCCTCCCGGCTGAGCGGCTCTGAAGCCTCGTCGAAGCCCACACTTCCGGTGGCGGAGCGTGGCCCGGTGGTACGGCCGGGTCTGGGCGCGTCCGCGGTCCGCTCGCTGCGCGGGTTGTTCGGCCGGAACGAGGTGCTGCTGAGCGGGCTGGACGCGTCCGGCGAGGCGCGGTCGTTCCGCGCGCGGGACGTCGAGGTGCGCCATCTCGTCTCCGACGGGCGCCGGGTCGGTGCGTCGTTCCGGAGTGGGGACGGGCCGGTGGAGCTCCCGGTGTCCGGGAAGCGGCCGGTGTTCCACATCGACGTCGACGCGGCGTCGACCCGGTTCGGGCTGCGGTTGTCGGACGGCACGCGGGTTTCGGTGGACGGGCGGACCTTCGCCGAGGTGGTGGCGAAGGCGAAGCCGTTCCGTTCGGCGGTACGCGGTCACGAGCTGGCCGGGGTCGCGCTGCCCGGCACGCGGGCGGGCGCGCTGACCCGGGCGGGCGGAGCGGCCGGAGACTTCCGGCGCGGGCTCGCGGAATTCGGGCACCGCGTTCCCGTCGTGGCCGAGGACGGCGCGGGCCGATGGCGGGTCTTCGGCGAGGAAACCGGCCCGATCGCGGGCGCCGGTGAGGCGGGCAGCGTGCGCCTGTTCGCGCTGGACGAGGTGCGGGCGGCGCCGATCCGAGGCGACGACGGCGCGGTGGTCGGCGTCTCGTTCGAGGGCGAACTGCCCGGCCTGCACGGCCTGCCGGAGGCAGACGGGCTGCCGGTGGCGGTCACCGGGCACGCCGACCGGTTCGAGGTCACGCTGGCCGATGGCGGCAAGGTCGCGCTGTCCGGCGACAAGTTCGCCGAGCTGGTGTCGCGCACGGCGTTGTTCGGCGAGGCTCGGGCGAACCGGCCGGGAGCGGTGACCCTGCTGGCGTCGGAGACCGGCTCGATGCCGCTGGCGGGCGGCGCGGCCTTGGCCGTCGATTTCCAGCGCGCGCTGACCGAGCGCACGGGCACCGAGGTTTCGGTGCTGGCGCCCGATGGCGAGCTCGACATCAGCGGCTTCCTGCCCGGTCAGGGCGGTGACCCGGACCTGTTCTGGCAGACGTTCTCGTCGCGGCCGGTCACCGACACGGTTTCGGTGCTCGACGCCGCGACCTGGAAGGTCATCGGGCTCGACCCCGCCGAACTGCGTGCCGATCCGCTCGTCCAGGACGGCAGGGTCGTCGGCATCAGCTTCAACGTCTCGGATACCGAGAAGGCGGGTGACCTGGAGTGGGGAGCCGCTGGGGGTAAGAACGAGATCTATTCGCTGCCCGCCGACTACAGCAGCCTCGCCGAGGCGAAAAGGGCGGGGCTGGAGCTCGCGCCGTCCCCGTCGCCGTGGCCGGACAACACCTTCCACCTCGTCCTCCACACGTTCCCCACGGCGCACGGCCTCGCCTTCAAGGTGTTGACCAAGGACGGTACGGAGGCCATCGTCGCCGGAACGGCGTTCGCCGATCTGGTGCAGCGGCTCGAACCGTTCCGATCCCGTGCGCTCGGTGACGACGTGCCGGAGGCCATCGCGCTGGTGTCCTGCTTCACGGCGGCCACTGAGGCCTCGGGGCAACTAGGGTTCGACTTCCAGCGTGCGATGGCCTCGACCTTCGGTCACCGGCAGCCGGTGATCGGCGCGACAGAGATGGCCACGCCGGTCACCGAGGACGGCAGGGCGCGCGTCAGCATCAGCAACGCCGGGGTATGGCGGGTGCTGAACAACAAGGGCTCCGACGTGCTGGGCACCGATGCCACCGGCCGCCTGCAGGCCTTCGCTCCGGAAGACGTGCGGTCCACCGCGATCACGGCTGGGGACCAGCCGATCGGGGTGTCCTTCCGTGACACCGGCTGGACCGGGCTGGAGCCTGCGCGGTGGCCAGAGGGCGCGGTCGGGGTGGACGTCCGCGCCGCGGGTGACCGGTTCGAGGTGACGCTGGCCGACGGCAGGGAACTGTCCGTCGATGGCCGGAACTTCGCCGCGGTGGTCATGGCCTCCCCCACTTTCCGTGCACTCGTCCAGGGCAGGCCCACCGCACTGGTGCTGTCCTCGGACACGGCTGCGGCGGCCGGCGATTTCCAGGGTGTGCTCGCGCGGACGTTCCTCCGCGGCGAGCCGGTGGTGATGCCCCAGGGCCGGGAGTGGAAGGTGTTCCCACCCGAACGGGCGCTGCTCACCGGGACCGGCCCGGAGGGCAGGATGCTCCTGTTCGGTGCCGGAGAAGTGACCTTCCACCTTTCCACTGTGGATGGTTCAACGGTCGGTATTTCGTTCACGGAGAACGAAATCGCGCGTGGCACGGCGCAGGAATTCCAGATCGCGGTGTCCGGTGACACGCGTTCGTTCGGGCTGCGACTGACCGATGGAACCGAGATCACCGTGTCCGGCGGTGTGCTGGCCGACGTGCTCCATCAGACGCAGGAGCTGTGGCACGCGAATTCGGCATCGGGGCCGCAGCGGTTCACGCTGCTCGGTTCGGCCGCGGGAGAGCTCGACGGGCAGGGCGGTGCGGCGCACGACTTCCAGCGGGCACTCGCCGACCGGTACGGCCGGTGGCAGCCGACGTCGGCACTGACCGCCGATGGCGGGCAGCGGGTCTTCAGCGCGCTGCCCATGCCGCTGCGGGCCACCGAGTTCACCTTCGGCGCAGACGGGATGCGGGAGACCTTCTTCCTGGCCTCGACCGTGGACATGGCACCCCTGCGCCACGGTGACCGGGTTGTGGGCGTGACCTTCCGTATCGGCGACCACCGGCTGCGCGCGCAGTCCTGGGCCGCGGCGGACGGCGGTTTCGGGACCACCCGCCTGCTGGCACGGGGGGAGCTCGACCTCGAAACGGCGATCGAGGACGGGGCGCTGCGCAGCGAGCCCGCCCCTTGGGGGGACTCGGCGTTCCACGTCGACGCCGAGGAAATGAGCCGCACCGGCATCCGTATCCAGGACCGCGACGGCAGGCGACTGGAGATCGACGGGGAAACGCTCGCCGAGCTGGTCACGAGCACGGAACCGTTCCGGCAGGCGTTCGACGCCGCGACGCCGCGGGCGATCTCGTTGCTGCTGTCGAACTCCGCCTCCTCGGGCGTGGCGGCGTCCTTCCAGCGCGCGCTGGCCGAGCGGTTCGGGCGGACCGAGCCGGTATACGCGCCGACCGAGACCCTCGACCTGGACTTGTCGCCGGACGATGGCGCGTGGTCGACCGTCCTGCTCGACGGTGGCGAATGGCAGCGGTTCGAAGGCTCCGAAGTCGGGCTGCCGCCGGTGGTCCGTGATCTCGAGACGCCGGGCACTCCCGAGCGGGTCGAGCCCGACGCCGGCTGGGAATCGGACGCCGCCCAGGGCTCGCCGGACGGCGACCATGAGGTGGGGCGCAGGCTCGGCGCGTGGCTCGACGAGGCCGAGAACTGGTCGGCGGGCAGGCTGACCGGCCGGACCGCGTCGGGCGAGGTACAGCACTTCACCGCCGGCGACGTGCAGGTGCGCCCGCTGACCAAGGGCGGCCGCACGATCGGGCTCGCTTTCGAGACCGGTTCGAAGTACCAGCACACCCAGCGCTGGGCGGCGGCGCCGCGGGCGAACCAGGCCATCACCTCGATCCGCTCATCCGGGCCAGGCGGCGCACAGCGCGTTCGGTCGCCCTGGACCGAAGACGGGTTCTTCGTCTCGGCACCCGGTTCCGCCGAGCGGTTCGAGGTGCGGCTGACCAACGGCACTCCCGTCACCGTGGACGGCAGGAACTTCGCCAGGCTGGTCGGTTCGCTGGACGGCTTCCGTTCGACGGTCGCGCCGGACGCGCGCACGTCCGTGACGCTGTTGACCACGCGGAGCGGTGCGGAGCGCGGTGCGGCGGCGAGCTTCCAGCAGACGTTGTCCGGTGAGTTCGGCCATCGTCAGCCGGTCGTGGCCGCGACCACCGACGTGCACCTGAAGGCGCCGCTCCTCGGCAGGCGCGGCCGTGTCACGCTGGGCGACGGCGGCGAGTGGCGGGTCTTCTCCTCAGGCGAGGCCAACCTGCTCGGCCAGCACGAGGGCACACCTCGGGTGTTTTCCGCGAACGAGGTCGCCACCGCCCCGGTGACCGCGGACAGCCGCGCGGTCGGCGTGTCGTTCCGGCCAGGGCACACCCCTGAACCGCTGTCGCGCGGACAGGAGGGGATGCCGGCCGGTGCGTTCCAGGTCGATGCCGGGGTGTCGCACGGCCGGTTCGAGGTGACGCTCGCCGACGGTCGCACGGTCACCGTGGACGGGCGGACACTGGCCCGGCTGACCGCGGGGTCGCAGCCGTTCCGCGACGCGGTGTCCGCGCACCACGTGCAGGCGGTCACGCTGCCCACGGGACGTGACGCCGCCGGGTTCCAGCAGTCGCTGACCCAGCTGACCAGGAGTGACCGGCCGGTCGTCACCCCGGACGCGACCGGCGGCTGGCAGCGGACGAGTGGACGCGCGCCGCTGTCCGGCGCGGACGCCGAGGGGCGGGTGCACTGGTTCGCCCCGGCCGATGTGCGGTCACAGCCGCTGATCGCCGATGGGCGCACGGCCGGCGCGACGTTCAGCGACGAGCCCGGTGCTCCGCTCACCATGACGGCGTCGCACGGCACGGTGGCGCACGTCGACGTCGACGGCACCGCCACGCACTTCGCGGTGCGGCTCGCCGACGGCACCGAGGTCACCGTCGACGGCGCCACGTTCGGGCAGGCCGTGGCCGAGTCGCGCTTGCTGGACTCGGCGGACATCGTGGTGCTGCCGGGATCGGCGGGCGTGCTGGACGGTCGCGGCGCGGCACACGACTTCGGGCGTGCGCTGTCCGAGGCGGCCGGCCGAGACGTGCCGGTGGCCGCTCAGGACGCGGCAGGCCGGTGGCGCGTGCTCGGCGACCGGCCGGACGTGGTGATCGGCCACGACGCGCACGCGGGTGTCCCGCACCTGTTCAACGCCGGTGAGGTGCGGGCGAACCCGTTGCTGCTGGGTGACTCGGCGGCCGGAGTGTCGTTCCTCGGGGACGGTGCCCAGCAGGTGCACGGCCTGCCGGACGAAGCCGGTGTCCCGATCGCGGCCAAGGCCGTGCCCGGCTGGTTCGAGGTCGATCTCGCCGACGGCCGCCGGATGGGGCTCCCCGGTGCCGAGTTCGCCAAGGTGGTCGCCGGGTCCGCACTGTTCCGCGACGCGCTCGGCCACCGCGACGGCGCCATCACGCTCCTCGCGTCCGGCACGGGTGATCCCGCCGCGCGCGGCGGCGCGGCGCATGACTTCCAGTCCGCGCTCGCGAACCGCCTCGGCGTCGACCGCCCGGTCACCGCGCCGGCCGGTCCGGTGGACCTGCGGAGCTTCCTGACCGGCGGCAAACCCGCGGAGACCACTTCCGCCGCGACCGGAGCGACCGGCCCGGTCTGGCGGACGTTCCCGCCGGAGCGGGCGGAAATCCAGGCGGCGGACCAGGTCCGGCCCGAAGCCGGGCCCGCGGTTCCGGTCGCGGACCGGGGTCCCGCGGTGGGTCCGGGGCGGGGAGCCTCGTCGTTGCTGCGGCCGCTGCGCCGGTTGTTCGCCCAGCCCGAGATGCGACTGTCCGGGGTGGAGGCCGCCGGTGCGGTGCGGTCGTTCCGGTCGCGCGATGTGGTCATGTGGCCGCTGGTCTCCGGCGGGCGTGGTGTCGGGATGTCGTTCCGGGCGGGCAATGACCCGGTGGAGATCCCGGTGACCGCGGGGCAGCCGGTGTTCCATGTCCATGCGGACGCGAGTGCGACGCATTTCGGGGTCCGGCTGGCGGATGGCACGAATGTCACCGTCGACGGGCGGACGTTCGCGGAGGTGCTCGCCAAGGCGAAGCCGTTCCGGGCCGCGGCGCGGAAATTCGGGCTGGCGGGGGTGGCGCTGCCGGGTTCCCGTGCGGGCGCGCTGTCGCGATCCGGTGGTGCGGCGCATGACTTCCAGCGTGGCTTGGCGGAGCTGGGGCGCGGGGAGCCGGTGATCGCCGTGGCCGGTAGCGGGCAGTGGCGGGTCTTCGGTGATACGGCGCGGCCGGTGGCGGGTACGGTGGATGCGGGCCTGGTGCACCTGTTCGCCCCGGAGGAGGTTCAGCTCGCGCCGATCCGGGATGGCGACGCCGTGGTGGGTATGGCGTTCAACGGCGAGTTACCGGACGGTGTGCGCGGCTTGCCCGAACCGGACACGATGCCGGTGGCGGTGGACTCCCGGCCGGACCGGTTCGACCTCACGCTGCGGGACGGCCGCCGTGTGGCGCTGTCCGGTGACGGCTTCGCGGATCTGGTCTCCCGCACGGCGTTGTTCGAGCAGGCGCGGTCTGCCAGGCCCGCCGGTGTGACGCTGCTGGCCTCACACGCCGGTGAGCTGACGTGGGCAGGCGGCGCGGCGCGCGACTTCCAGGGTGCGCTGACCGAGCGGCTCGGCGTCGAGGTTCCGGTGAAAGCTCCCGGCGGCGACGTCGACCTGGCCGCGCTCGCGTCCGCCGACTGGCGGGCTTTCCCTGCGGTGCCCGCGACCCGGCCGATCCAGGCCTACACCGGGACCGCCTTCATCGACGTCGACCCGGCGACCGTGCACGCGGAACCGCTCATGCGGGAAGGCCAGGTGATCGGACTTGCGTTCAGCTGGGAAGGTGACGGGCTCGAAGCCGCTCGCTGGTGGGGAGCCGGTGACGGCAAGGAACAGAACTACCTGCTACCGCAGGGGTACAAGACACTCAAGGAGGCAAAGGCCGCCGGGCTCGACCCGCAACCCGTGCGGGCGCCGTGGCCGGACAACAGCTTCCACCTGATCTCGCACACCTTCCGCTCGGGCAGAGACCGCAGCGGTTTCCAGGCCCAGCTCAAGGACGGCAGCCTGCTCATGCTCGAGGGCGGGGATTTCGCGCGCCTGGTACATGGCCTACAGCCGTTCCGTGACCGCATGCGCGGCGAGAATCCCCCAGCGGCGATCACGCTGCTTGCCTGCTATGCGGCCGAGCGGAGCAACCCCGGCGGCGGCGCCTTCGAATTCCAGTCGGTGCTGCCTTGGATGTTCGACCTCCATACCCCGGTGATCGGCCCGACCACCAGCGTCGGGGTGGGTGCCGAAGGCGCCGCGGGCGGGCGGGCCCAGACCTCGCTCGCCGACGGCGGGGCCTGGCGCACGTTCACCGCGGGATCGGCGAACGTGCTCGGCACCGACGCCGCGGGGAACGTACGTGCCTTCGCACCGGAAGACGTCCGTTCGCGGGTGCTGTCCGATGGCGGCCGCCCCATCGCGGTGTCCTTCACGGACAGTGCCGAGTGGACTGGCGGGCGACCGTCCGAATGGCCGTCCGGAGCGGTCGGCGTGGAGGTGCGGATCGAGGGTGACCGGTTCAAGCTGACCTTGGCCGACGGCCGGGAGCTGGCCGTCGATTCCCCATCGTTGGCCAAGATCTTCGTGGGTTCGCCGGGGTTCCCCGAAGTGCTCGCCGGGCAGCGGCCCAGCGCCTTCGTGGTGTCCGCGGGCACCGATCGCGCGCTGAGCGGGTTCCGCGCGGCGCTGGCCGAGTCGTTCCACATCCAGGATCCGGTGGTGAGCCACCGCGACCACGCCTGGACGGCGTATGCGGCCGACCCGACGCACCGGGCGGGCATCGGCGGTGACGGCAGGGTGCACCTGTTCGCAGGCGGCGATGTTCAGCTGATCAGGTCCACTGTGGACGGACGGACGGCAGGTGTGTCCTTCACCGGGACCGCCCCGGCACCTGGCGCCCGTGACGAGTTCCGCGTGGCGGCCGACGGCGACGAGCATTCCTTCCGGATCCGCCTCGCCGACGGCACGGAAATGGCCGTGTCCGGTGGCGAACTGGGGAGGTTGGTGGGCCAGTCGGGTGTGCTGGGCTCGCTCGTCCCTGGCACCGGGCCGGAGCGGATCACGCTGCTCGGCTCGAGCCCCAGCGGTGAACCCGACGGCCCCGGTGGCGCGGCGCACGACTTCCAGCGCACGCTGGCCGAGCAGTTCGACCAGTGGCAGCCGGTTTCGGCCACGGCCGCCGACGGCGCGCAGCGGGCGTTCAGCACACTGCGCCGGCCGCTGGCCGGCGTCGAAGAGGGTGGAGCCCGGCCTGTCGCGTTCCACCCGGAGCAGGTGTACGTGGCACCGCTGCGGCACGGCGACCGGGTCGTCGGCATGAGTTTCCGTACCGACGAAGAACTCGAGACGGCCCAGGCATGGGCGGCCGCGAGCGGCGGGTCCGGCCCCAGCTACCGGCTCGATGCCCACCAGATCGACCTGGCGCTGGCGGAGCGCAGGGGACTGGCGCAGCGCAGGGGAAAGGTCAGCGTCGAGGCTTCCCCATGGCCGCTGGACACCTTCCACATCGACGCCGAAGACGGGGAAGGGCCGGTGAATGTCCGGATCGAGACCAGGGACGGCCGGACCATCGACGTCGACCCTGCGACGTTCGCCGGGCTGGTCGCGGACGCCGAGCCGTTCCGCCAAGCCTTCGACGGCGCCGCGCCGCGGGCGCTCACGCTCCTGGTTTCCGGCAGCGGTGTCCCCGGCGGGGCGGCCGAGACCTTCCACCAGGTGCTGGCCGAACGGTTCGGCCGGACCGAGCCGGTGTACGCGCCGACGACCGAGGTCGAGTTGACGATCGGCCGTGAGGGCTCGTCCGCCACCACGGTGGACGGCGGTGGCCGTTGGGCGCGGTTCGAGTTCGAGCGCGAGCCTTCCGACGTGGTGGCGGCAGGTGACTGGTCGCAGCAGTCGGCGGCGGGGCACCTCGCTTCGGATGACCGACGTGCCCGCCCCTCGTCGTTGCTGCGGCCGCTGCGCCGGTTGGTCGGCCAGTCCGAGATGCGCCTGGCCGCGTTGTTCCGGGGGCGCATGGAGGTGACCGAGAACGTCCGATTGCACGGGGTGAAGAAGGACGGCGGGGCCCGTGTCGGGTTCCGTTCGTCGGAGGTTGTGGTCCGCCGCCTGAGGAGGGACGGGGCGGTGATCGGGGCGAACTTCCACTTCGCCGCCGAGCGGGCCGACAGGCAGGGCAAGTTCGCGAATCCCCTCTCGGGTTCGACCAGGCTCTACGGCCCCGGCGCAGTCGATCCCATGTCCTTCCTGACCGAGCACCGGGCCGGCCGGTACGACCAGATCAGGAACCCTTGGCCGGAGAACTCGTACTTCGTCGTGACCCATGGGTTGGACGAGTCCTTCACTGTCGCCTTGCGCGACGGAACGCACTTGAATGTCGACGGCCGTACGTTCGCGCGGTTACTGACGGATCTGAAGATGTTCCATCGTGCGATGGAGAAATCCCGGCCCGAGGCGCTGGCGCTGGCCGTCTGCAATGTGGGGAAGCTGGATGTGCCGGGTGGGGCGGCGCACGACTTCCAGCGCGCGCTCGGTGAGTTCGGGGTACGGCAACCGGTGGTCGCGGCGACGCAGGTGGTGAACCTGGCCGTCGACGGGCGGCCCCTCGCACTCAGTCTCGGTGTCTTGGCCGGTGGCCGGTGGAAGGCGTTCTTGTCGGGGCCGTCGCGAGTGCTCGGCGAAGACTTCGTTTCGGGTGTGCTGGGTTCTCTCGATCCGGAGCAGGTCCGCTCCGCCCCGTTGGTGCGGGATGGGCGGCCGGTGGGGATCTCCTTCCGGGATGGGAGTGCGCTGGAGGGCGCTGCCGAGTGGGTGGCCGCCGGTGCGCGGACGGCAGGTGCCGCGCCGTGGCCGGACGGGGCGTTCCTGGCGGACGCGGCTTCGGTCTGGGGCAGTGGGACCAAGGTGCAGGACCTGGCGGGGCGGCGGTTGCTGCTCGATGGGCAGGCACTGGCGAAGGTGGTCGCGGATTCGAGCGCTTTCCGTGGAGCACGGCCTGACGCGGTGACCTTGCTGGTGTCGGACGCCGGGGACCGGGCGGCGGATTTCGCTCGGGTGCTGGCGCGGGACTTCGGGTTCGACGGCACCGTGTTCGCGCCGTCCGGGCAGGTGGGGGTGTCACCAGGGGTGGCGGGCGGCCCGTCGGTGCTGAGCGCCGCGGAGCGTGTGCACTGGGAGGCGTACAAACCGGCGTTGACCGCGTTGTCGGCGGAAGCGGCGCGCGGCGGGGGGAAAGCGGACCTGCCGGTGACCGGCCGCCACCCGGACACGGCGTTCCAGACCTCGGCGGACGAAGGGATTGTCGTCCCGGCCGAGAAGGTCATCGAGAACCTCACGTTCTCGGGCACTGACCTGAAGACCAAGGCAGAGCGCGAATTCCGCTCGTCCCAGGTGCGGTTCCGCCGGCTGGAGAAGGCGGACGGCACCCAGGTCGGGGTCACCTTCAAGACCGGTCACGAGTTGCAGGTCTCGCTCCAGACGGCCCGGGAGGGGTACGCCAAGTCGACCGTCGTCTACCCGCCCGGTGTCGAAGGCACGGACGGCATGCGACAGGCGTATCTGGACGGAAGGGGCCAGCGTCTCCCCGCGCCGTGGCCAGAGAACACGTTCTACGTTCATCTTCACGGCGAACCCGGGGGCTTCGCTCTGGAGCTCACCGACGGTCGTGCCCTCCTCGTCGGTGGAGAGACACTCGGTCGCCTCCTGAACGATCTGGGGGCTTTCCGGGAATCGATCGCCCGGCACGAGCCAGCGGCCATCACCCTCATGAGCTGCGAGGTGGGTGCGAAGGACGGACCAGGCGGCGGGGCCCACGATTTCCAGCGGGTGCTGGCGGACGGGTTCGGGTACCGGCAGCCGGTCGTCGCGCCGACGGAAGTGGTGTCCTTCCGCCCCGATGACACCGGGCGCTGGGGTACCTCCATCGCCAACGGCGGATCTTGGCGGACGTTCGCGTCCAGGCCGTCCTGGCTGCTGGGCGAAGCCGGCACCTTGAAGTGGGCCGCTGTCGAGCCGGCCGCGGTCCAGGCGACGCCGCTTGTCCACGCCGGGCGCACGATCGGGATGTCCTACCGGGAAGCCGGGCCAAGGCTTGACGCCGCGCGGGCTTGGGCGGCAGCGGGTGCACGGGTGGCGGGCGATGCGCCGTGGCCAGGCCGGGCGTTCTTCGTGGACGCTCAGTCGCCGTCGGCCGGGGCGCTGGTGGTGCACACCCGGGACGGTCACCGGCTCGAGGTGGACGCGCGTGCGTTCGGCCGGGTGGTGGCACATTCGCAGGCGTTCCGTGCCGCCGTGGGCGCCGAGCGGCCTGCCGCGTTGGCGCTACTGGCGTCGGAGGCGGGAGCCGCCAATCGGGCAGGCGAGAGCCATGCACTGGAGTTCACGCGGGCGCTGGAGCGCGAGTTCGCCTTCCCCGGTCCGGTTTTCGCGCCGAGTGGAGAAGTGCGGGTGCGCCCCGGCGGCCAGGGTGGACCGGTCCTGATGGCCGGGGGCCGGTGGGAGACCTTCGGCGAAGCGCCGCAGCCGGACACCACGCCCGACGCCAGGCACTCCAGCGAGCAGGCGCGGCCTGGCGACGCGGTGTCGATGGCGGTGCGCGGGCCGGTCCTGCGGCCGGGACCGGGCTCGGCCGTCGCCCGGACGCTGGGGCGCCTGTTCGGCCGGTCCAGCGTCCGGCTGAGCGGTTGGGACGCGGTCGGTGAGCCGCTGTCGTTCCGTGTCCGGGATGTCGAGACGCGGCCGCTGATCTCCGACGGCAGGCGAGTGGGGGTGTCGTTCCGGCAGGGCGCCGAGCCGGTGCCGATTCCGGTGCCGGGGCGGCAGCCGGTGTTCCACGTCGACGTCGCTGAGACAACGCCGGGCTTCGGTCTGCGGTTGAAGGACGGCACGAGCGTCACCGTGGACGGGCGGACGCTCGCGAAGGTGGTGGCGAAGGCGCAGCCGTTCCGTGCGGCGGCGAAGAAGTCCGATCTGTTCGGGATCGCCCTGCCGGGTTCGCGAGAGCTCGGCACGGCGAACGATTTCCAGCGTGGGCTGGCGGAATTGGGGCGGCGAGAGACGGTTGTCGCCCGGACGGATTCCGGCCGGTGGCAGGCGACCGGACGGTTCGGCGAGGCGTCGGAGTGGATCACGGATGGCGTACGCGGGGTCGCCCCGTCTCGTTCGCTCCGGATGTCCGGCCAGGACAGCACGGCTGAGGCCGGGCGCTCCACCGAGCCTGTTCCGACCGCGACGCGTGGCGGGGTCCTGAAGCCGGGCCTCGGTTCGGCGCTGGGCCGGTTGTTCGGCCGGTCGGGGACGCGGCTGTCCGGTGTGGACGCGGCCGGTGTGGTGCGGTCGTTCCGGTCGCGGGACGTGGTGACGCGGCCGTTGCTGTCCGAGGGGCGCACGGTGGGCGTGTCGTTCCGGGTGGGGGACAAGCCGGTGGAGATCGCGGTGTCCGCGCGGCAGCCGGTCTTCCACGTCGACGCCGCCGCGCGGGGCGCCCACTTCGATCTACGGTTGGCGGACGGCACGAAGGTCACCGTGGACGGGCGGACGTTCGCGGAGGTGGTCACCAAGGCACAGCCGTTCCTTTCGGTGGTCAAGGAGTCCGGTCTCGCCGGGGTCGCGCTGCTGACGACCGCGACCGTCGCGGCGCGTGACTTCCAGCGTGGGCTGGCGGAGTTCGGGCACCGGGAGCCGGTCGTCGCCGAGACGGACGCCGGCAGCTGGCAGGTCTTCGGTGGTGAGCCGCGGCCGACGATCGGCACGCCGGAGCCGGGCCGGGCGTACCTGTTCCCCCCGTATGAGATCCAGGTCAGCAGGCTGCAGCGCGACGGTGAGGTCGTCGGCGTCAGTTTCACCGGGAGGGCCGACGTCGCCGGGGATCTGACCTGGGCACGCGGGGAGCAGGCCGAGACCCACCTGGTCCCGGCCGGTGGCGAGCCGGTGGTGCGGCCGCGGCCGTGGCCGGACAACACGCTGCTGGTCACCGCCGATGGCACACCGGAGGGGGCACGGATCTTCCTGGGTGACGGCCGCGGGGTGGTCATCGGCGGTGCGGATCTGGCGAGGCTGGTGCACGAGTTGCCCTTCTTCCAGACCGCGCTCCGGGTGAACCGGCCGGAGGCACTCGCGCTGGTGGTTTCTCACGCGTCCAGGGTGGAGGGTCCTGGTGGGACGGCGCACGACTTCCAGGCGACTCTCGCCGGCGAGTTCGGGTACCGGCAGCAGGTCTTCGCTCCGTCGGGGGCGGTCGTGAAATCGAGGCTCGACGACAATCGCGCTGTGACCTCGGTCAGCGGAGGCGCATGGCGTTCGTTCGCGTTGCCGACGGTCGAACGCGATCTCGAGCTGACAGGGTGGGACACCGACCTGTCGGCAGATCGCGCGTTCCGGGCCTCCGAGGCGCGGATCGAGCCGCTGACCCGGCTGGGCAGGGTCGTCGGTGCGTCGTTGTTGGTCGATCACGAGCTCTCGGGCGTTATGGGCTGGGTTCACCTGGAAAAGAGCTCGGAGACCTATCTGTTCCCAGGCGCGTTCGACGAAACGAAACTGGGTGAGCCGAGTGCTCGGACGGTGGTGTCGCGGCCGTGGCCGGACGGGGTCTTCTACGTCAACTCGCACGGCGACGACATGGATGTCACCGTGCGCCTCACCTCCGGCGCCAAACTTCTGGTGAGCGGGGAGATGTTCGCCCGGTTGCTGGGCGACGTGCGGTTCTTCCAGGCGGCGATGCGCGAAGAGCCGGACGCGATCGTGATGCTCATCTGTGAGTCGGCATCGGAGGACGGTCCAGGCGGTGCGGCCCATGACTTCCAGCGGACAATGGGTGAGGTTTCGGGCTACCGGCAGCCTGTCTTCGCGCCGTCCGCGACGGTGTGGTCCACCTTCCACAACAGGAAGGCGACGACCGCGATCGAGAACGGTGGTGTGTGGCGGCGCTACCCGGCGCACACCCTGGGTTCACCGTCGGGTGGCCAAGGGGCGCGGTGGGACACCCGGCCGGTCGTGCATTCCCCGGGAGCCGACCCGTGGCACCGGAGCGGCGAGCACGCCGACGACGGTCGCGCCGCGGTCATCGAGGGTGTCGCCTTGTCGGGCACCGACAGGGCGACCCACGACGAGGTCCGGTTCGACTCCTCGCGGGTACAGGCCCACCGGCTGGAGAACCAGGACGGGACCACGGTCGGCGTCACCTTCCACGTCGGCGACGAAATGTCGCAGGATCGCCGCGAGCTCAGGTTCCCGCATGACGCGAACACCAGCTTCTATCCGGAGGGGGTGCGGACGTCCGACGGCATGAATGCCGTGGAAGGAAGCACCGCTCCCGTGCCGTGGCCGTCCAGCACCTTCTACATCACGACGCACGGCGCTCCCGAGAAGGCCGAGCTCATCCTGGACGACGGCCGTAAGGTCTTGGTGGACGGTACGAACCTGGGGCGCATGCTGCACGACCTGCGGCCGTTCCGGGAGACGGCGGCGCAGGCCATCACCCTGATCGCCTGCAAGACGGGCGAAAATGACCGGCCGGGCGGTACGGCCCACGACTTCCAGCGGACGCTGGGACGGCTGGGACACCGGCACCCGGTGTTCGCGCCGACGAAGTACTCGGCCAGTGGCGTGCTGGATTCGCGCTGGATGACCGCGGTCATCGACGGCGGGGAGTGGCGAACGTTCACGGCGGCTCCGGCCAGGCTGCTCGGCCGGGGCGAGGCCAGGAAGTGGCACGCCTTCGATCCGGCGGACGTCCACGCCGTGCCGCTGATGCGTGACGGCCGCGCGGTCGGCGTGTCGTACCGGCCGGACGGTCCAGGGCTCACCCGCGGCCTCGACTGGGCGGCCACGGGTTCCCGCCGGTCGGGCGGGCAGTCGTGGCCGGACGGCGCTTTCTTCGTGGACGCCGAGTCGCGGCAGGGCCGGCAGGCGGTGGTGTACAGCGGGAACGGACTGGCACTGGCGCTCGACGGCCGGACGTTCGGCCAGCTGGTGGCACGGACGCGGGTGTTCCGGACCGCCATGGACAGTGCGAATCCACCTGCCGAGCTGGTGTTGCTGACGTCGCCACAGTCCGACCCACGGGCGCTCGCTCGCCAGACCGCGAGCCTGGGACGGGCGGTGGAACAGGAACTCTCGAGTCCGTTCCCGGTGCTCGTCCCGTCGAAGCCGGTCTGGGTCACGGTGCCGGACGGGATCGCCGAGATCGACGGGGGCTACTGGGAGCGGGTGGGCTCGCCGGCGTCGCCAGAGCGGACGCGTTCCGTCGCTGACAGCCGTACCCACGCCGATGACGAGCGGTCGTCCGCTCCGGCCGGTAGCCGCTTCCGGTCCACTCCGGATACCGGGTCCGGGCGACCGGCCGTGGTCTCCGACGTCGTGCTGCACGGGTTCGACCGGCTGACCGGGGCGCCGGCGACGTTCCGTTCGTCGGAGGTGCGGATCGTGCCGCTGGAACACGACGGCCAGGTGATCGGCGCGACCTTCAAGAACGGGACGGAGCTGGACTTCGACCAGCACTGGGGCGCCGCCGCCAAGGTCGAGCGGACGCATCGCTTCGCCGCCACGTCACAGCAGGCGCAGCGGGCGGACCGGCTGGAGCCGAACCCGTGGCCGGCCAACACCTTCCACGTCGCCGCGCACGGCGACCGGCGCGGCCTGGTCAGCGTCCACCTCACCGACGGCACCCCGATACGTCTCGATGGCGCGAACTTCGCCAGGCTGCTGAACGACTCCCGGATATTCCGGACCGCGCTGGAGCGGACCGAGCCGGAGGCGATCACCCTGCAGGTCTGCTTCGCGGCGGCGAACGCGGGCCCCGGCGGGATCGCCCACGACTTCCAGCGGACGCTTGCCGCGGAATTCGGTCACCGGCAGCCGGTATTCGGCGGTACGACACCGATCGAGACCATCCGGTACGACGACGGAATGGCGGGCACCGGCGTCACCCGCGGCGGTCACTGGCGTCGGTTCCCTGACACGGCAACGGTTTCGACTCCCGGTCCTCGAGGCGAGGCGCCGAGGCTTTCCGAGTCCGCCATGATCGCGAAGGTGTGGTTCGAGGCAGGCCCCGGTGGGCGCACGACCGTGGCGAGCCGCCTCCACGCGGACGAGGACGCGGTCACGGACCTGCTCCATCTCGGCACCCGGCCGGGCAGCGCCGAGCCGAATCCGTTCATGACCTCCGACGTCGTGTTCGCTCCACTGGAGCGGGACGGCCAGGTCGTCGGGATCTCGTTCCGGACCGGTGCCGACGTCGAGCTCGACCTGGACCGCGCGCGCCACGTGCACCCCGATGACACGTTCTTCGTCTCGGCGCCGGGCTCCGGGCACGGGGCGCTCATCCGGCTGACGGACGGCTCCGAAGTCGCCGTCGACGGTGCCGAACTGGCTTCACTGGTGCGCGACCTGCGGGTGTTCCGGTCCGCGGTCGACATCGAGCACCCCGCGATGATCGCGCTGGTGGTCCCCGCCCCGCCCGGAACCGGCACGGGGCTCGCGGAGGTGTTCCAGACCGTACTGTCACGGCAGTTCGGCCACCGCCAGCAGGTCACGGCTCCGTCGACTTCCGCCGGTGAGCCCGTTCCGTTGGACAGGGTGGGATGGCAGATCTCCACCAGGCCGACTGTTCTCGAAGACGTCGCACTCACCGGGGTGAACTGGTCGACCGGCGATCCGCTGGTGATCCGCTCGTCGGCCGTGGTCGCCGGGCCGCTGGAGAAGGGCGAACAGGTCATCGGCGTCACCTTCGCGGGCGGCGCCGCCCGCGCCCGCGATCGGGCGCTGGCCGAGGAGATGTCCGGGCCGTGGCCGGAGCCGGCGTTCGTGGTGTCGGCGGAGCGCGGTGCGGGACTGGTGTTCGTCCGCACGCCCGACGGCGCCGAGATCGGCCCCGACGGCCCGGTGCTGGGCAGGTTGGTGAACGACCTCGTGTTCGTCCGCACGGTCGACGGCGCCGAGGTCGGCCTCGGCGGCGCCGCGGTGGCCAGGTTGGTGCACGACTTGGCCTTCGTGCGGTCCGCGCTGCGGTTCGAGTACCCGGAGGCGTTCGCGCTGCTGGCCTCCCCCGCGTTCGAGCTGGACGGTCCAGGCAGGCCGGCGTGGGACTTCCAGGCCACGCTCGCGCGCGAACTCGGCTATCGGCAGCCGGTGTTCGCAGGCGGTGGCGATCGGTGGCGGAAGTTCGACCTGTCCGCGGTGCACGAAGACACCGAACTCCCCGGCCTGGACCGCACGGGGCGAGTGGTCGGCTTCCGCACGTCCGAGGTGGTGGCCACGACGCTGACGCGCGAGGGCCGTGTCGTCGGCGTCTCCTTCCGGCAGCGGGCATCCGACGAAACGGCGACGCTCCAGGACTCCAGCGATGTGGACATGACGTGGGCGCGCGCCGCGCAGTCCGACGTCACTTTCCGTTACCACGGCGACCCCGTCGATGGCAGCGTCCCGCCGGAGGACCAGCGGGACGCCGGGCCACGGCCGTGGCCCGACGACGCCTTTTTCGTGCTCGCCCACGGGGAGCCTCAGGTGGTCAGCCTGCACCTCGACAACGGAAGCAAGCTACTGGTGACCGGGGAGACACTGGCCAGGGTGCTCGGCGACCTGTGGTCCTTCCGGACCGCGATGGACACCACCCGGTCATCGGCGATCACCATGATGGTCTGTTACGCGGCCGCGATGAACGGTCCCGGCGGTGTCGCGCACGACTTCCAGCGGACGCTCACCGATCTCTTCGGCCACCGGCTGCCGGTGTTCGCGGCGCCGACCCGGGCGCACACTTTGCTCACGTCCGACGAGCGGTCCGGTGGGACCGCGGTGGCCAACGGCAGGTACTGGCGGCGGATCTCCGGCGGAGTCCGGTCGATCACCGGCGCACTGGAGTCGGGTGAACTCGTGCGGTTCGAGCTGTCCGATATCGTGGCCGCGCCGCTGACCGAGCGCGGCAGGGCCATCGGGATCACCTTCAGCGCGTACGCCCCGGAAATCGCCGCCGACCGGATGTGGGCCGACGGATCGGGCAAGGAGACCACCTACCGGATGCCTGGCAGGTTCGACGCCTTCGCGGCGGCGGACGCGGCGGACCTGGCTGTCCGGATCAGGGCACCGTGGACCGAGCGGGCGTTCTACCTCACCACCCACGGGCAGCCGGGCTCGTTCCAGCTCAACCTGAAGGATGGGCGGCAGGTGTTCCTGGACGGCACGGCGTTCGCCAGGACCTTGGCAGGGCTGCCGGTGTTCGCCGACGCGGTCGCCAGGCGCAGTCCGACTTCGTTCGCGCTGCTCGTCTGCAACGCCGGTGCGATCGACGGACCGGGCGGCGCGGCGTTCGACTTCCAGCGGACCATGGCGACCGAATTCGGCCACCGGCAGCCGGTGGCCGCCCCGACGACGCCGATGGAAATGCTCACCGGCACGTCGGAAGGGAGTCAGCTCTCGCGCCGTCCGGCGGGGACGGTGGCCGAGACCGCCGTGGTCTCCGGTGGCGGATGGCGGGTGTTCGCGTCGGGGCCTGGCCCGTTGCTCGGCACGGCGGCGGCAAGGCCGTGGGCCTTCGACCCGGAGCAGGTGCGGCGGCAGCCGATTCTCGACGGTGACCGCGTGGTCGGCATGTCGTTCGGGTACAGGCCGGTCGGCCCGCACGCGGGAGCGGGGGAGAGGACGTTCCAGATCGCCGCGGCGCTGACGTCGCATGGCTTCGATGTCTCGTTGGCCGATGGCGGGAAGCTCTCCGTCGACGGCCGGGCACTCGCCAGGCTGGTGGCCGACTCGCAGCTGTTCCAGGACGCGGCGGCGGCCCGCCCGGCGCCATCGTTCGCGCTGGTGACTTCCGCACGGGCCGACCTTCACGTGAGTGACTTCCAGCGGGTGCTGGCGAACCACTACGGCCACCACGCGTCCGTACTGACGCCGTCGAGCCTGCCCACCCCCGTTCGCCAGGCCGCTGCGGAGCGCGTGCCGGAGGGCGACGCTTTCCCGGCCGCCGGTGACCTGCCGGTGCGGTCGTCGTCGACGCTCCGGCCGATCACCGGTGTGTCGGTCTCGGGCGACCCCGTGCCGTTCGAGCTGTCCGAGGTGGTGGCCGCGCCGCTGACCAAGCGCGGCCGGATCGTCGGGATCACCTTCAACGCCGACGCCGCGGACCTCGCGGCCGACCGGCGGTGGGCGGAGGGCACCGGCAAGCGCCACACCTACCTGCTGCCCGGCGGTGCCCGTTCCGTGGCTGCCGCGCGAGTCGCCGGGCTGCTGACCGGCAGCCGGGCCCCGTGGACCGGGCAGACGCTCTACCTGACCACACATGGGCACCCCGGGCACTTCCAGGTGAACCTCAAGGACGGACGGCAGGTGTTCCTGGATGGTGCGGCGTTCGCCAGTACCGTTGCCAGGCTGCAGGTCTTCTCCGACGCGGTCGCGGCGCGGCGCCCCGACTCACTCGCGCTGATCGTCTGCAATGTGGGCGCGATCGACGGCGCCGGCGGTGCGGCGTTCGACTTCCAGCGGACCTTGGCGGCCGAGTTCGGCTACCGGCAGCCGGTGGTCGCCCCGACCACGCCGGTGGAAATGGTGCTCGGCAAGCGGGACGCGGGTTCGTCGCTCTGGGGCCGCCTGGCAGGCGCGGTGACACCGCGGCCCAGTACGGCGGTCACGGCAGGTGGCCGATGGCGGGCGTTCGGATCCGGCCTGTCGGCGTTGCTCGGCGCCGCCGCGGGCGGGAGGTTCCGTGTGTTCGACCCGGAACACGTGCGGGTGAAACCGATCGTCGACGGTGGCCGCGTCGCCGGGGTGTCGTACCGGACCGGCGAGGTCCGGCCGCCTGAGGGTGCGGGAGATCGGTCCTTCCACGTCGCCGCCAAGGTGACCCGGCGAGGTTACGAGCTCTCGCTGGACGACGGCGCCAAGCTCTCGGTCGACGGCAGGGCGCTGGCGCGGCTGGTGGCAGAGTCGCGGCTGTTCCAGGACGCGACGCGGGGAGGTTCGCCGGAGGCGCTCGTGCTGCTCGCGCCCGGTGCGGGCGCGGCCGAGTTCCAAGGGGCGATGGCGCATCACTTCGGTTACGTTCAGCCCGTGGTGGCGCCAGTGGGCAAGGTGGTGCCCTCGCGGCTCGAACCCGGTTTCGACCTACTCCGCCCCGAGACCGGCTGGCAGGTGTTCGACCCCAGGCCAAGGCCGGTCCGTGAGTGATTTCCCGGAAAGTTCACCGCCCGAGGTGCCGGGAGCACCGTTGGGGCCGCGCACGTTTCTTAATGGAGGAGCACACTGATGTCGGAAACGAAACTGGCCGAGGAGGCTGCGATGGCGGACACCGCCACGACCGAGGAGGAGACCGAGGTCCGGTTCGAGGGTGATCAGTGGGTTTTCCTGATCGACCCGGCTTGGCAGGCAGAGCAGGCTGAAAAGCCCGAGAACTCTGACAACGCCGAGCAGACCGACTCGGAAGAGGCTCCCGAGCGGCCGCCGCTGGAGGCTGTGGTCGGGGGCTGGTTCGTCGAGCAGGATGGCGAGACCAGCAAGTTCCACGCCAATCCGGCCTACGAACCGTCCAAACCGGACTCACCGACCGACCCGGTCGACGCCACGCTCCAGCTCGTCGTGCGCGGCGAAGCCGAACCCGACCAGTTGCTGTCGACCATGGTGGAAGGCACCTTCGGTGTCGCGGTCGACGACGACAACACCCCGGTCGTCGTGCTGTCCCCTGACGAGGTGCCTTCGGTGCTGGTGGCCACGGCCCCGGCGCACAGCCGCCGCATCTCCGAGGTCGAGGCGCTCGAGGGGGTCGCCGCCTGGGCCGAGGTCACCCTCGGCCAGCTGGTCGGCCTGCTCCCCGAAGAGGGCGTCGACGTCCTCCTCAACCCGGGAGCCCCGTCGTCCATGCGCCTGATCGCCGCCGTGCTCAAGGAAGCCGTCGCCGACGCGGAGACCGAGGCAGGCGGGCAGGTCAAGACGGAGACCGAGGTCAACGCCGAGGCCCCGGCCCCGCCGAAGACCGAGGCCCAGCCCGCCACCGAATCCCAGCCCGCCAAGCGCGCGAAGGCCGCGACGAAGACCACCCCGGCCTCGTAGCGACTCCGAACCCGCCCCGGCTTTGACCTGTCGTGACGTGAACGCCCCTTCCACAACGTTGAACGTTGTGAAAGGGGCGTTCACAACGTTCAACGCGGACCAGGTGTGACTGTTGTGGTTCCTGGTGCACGTGGGGTTGCGAATCTCCTGAGGCGAGGTGACAAGGGTGGCTCGTGTCACCTCTAGCGACACAAGGGTGGCCCTTGTGTCGTCACGACCCACCCCAAGACCGGGCCAAGGGACTTGATCCAGGCCCACAGTCCTCAACTACCCGGCATTGGGTTCTAACCGTCGGCAACACTCACGACGCCCGGCGAGACAACGCCACGTTTGGCTTTCCCTTCAGTCGTGGCGTGTCGTGCGGACGCTTCCCGTCCGGTGAAGGTGACCGGGCTCGGCGATTTTCCGCTTGGCGCGGATACAGTGAGCGGTCCGGGGCAAGCTGGTGGCCATGTGTGCCGATCTCATCCGCTGTTTCCCCGATGTCTGAAGTCGGCCATTTCGCGGGGCGGCACGTCTTCGCGGAGCTGTACGGCGTCGACTCCGCTGTCCTCGACGACCCGTCGTTGCTGGGGCAGCTGCTCACCGACGCCGTGACGGGCGCCGGCGCGACCGTCTGTCAGGTCGTGACCGAGCAGTTCGAGCCGCAGGGCGCCACGGTGGTCGCCGTCCTCGCCGAGTCGCACGCCACCGTGCACACCTACCCCGAGATCGGCTCGCTGTTCGTGGACGTGTTCACGTGCGGCGAGAAAGCCGACCCCGAGCACGCTGTCAGGTTGCTCGCCGCCGCCTTGCGTCCCGGATCCATGCGGCTGTCCACCATCCGCCGAGGAGACCGAGCCTGACGTCCACTCCCGAGCGGCCTCAGCCCGAGCCGATCGCTTGAAACTCCTTGTTTCCGTCATGGGGAAGGGATTCCGCAAATTTCGGATGCCTTGTCGTCGGGTGACGACGATACGCTTTTCTCAAGGGGAGACCTCTCCTCGAGGAATCGAGTCCTGAAAGGCAGAGATGAAGAAGCGAGCATCCCTGGGGACAATGAGCAGGGCGGTGGGTCTGGCCCTCGGCGCCGGCATGGCGGCCACGCTGGTCGCGGCGCCGGCTCAGGCAGCCCAGGAGTGGTGGGTCTACGGGCCGGACCGAGTACTTAAAGATTATGGACAAGCGGTCACGCACGCATACAACGCGGCGTGGGATGACCTCCTCAAGATGCTTGCTCGCCCCAAGGAGACGTGCCGCTACTCCGACTCACGTCCCGCGGCCGGAGACGAAAACCGGTTCGTGGCCGGGAGGGGTACGTATCCTGACGACGTTTTGTTCGCTAAATTGAAATGCGTGAAAAATAGGCAAATAGGCTAGTGTCGCGTGATCCTGGTGGCTTTACGTTGATGTCTCGCCATCTGTCGACAGATGGCATAAGACGAGCAGGATCACGCGACACTAGTGACCTCTGAGGTTTCGCGCTTTTCTGGTGACACGGTTGCCTGTCATCGCTGCTTGAAGGACTGCGGGGTGTGGTCACCGTGCCGAGTTCCGCGACGTTTACCTCGCTGATGACCGGCGTGCCGGGTGCGCCCGGCGGTCCCAGGACGCCCGGGCACGCCGGTTCTTCTCATGACTTCCATCGCCGAGCCGGTCGGCACGGGACTGACCCGGCATTGGGAGACCGGCGAGGAGCTTTTCCGCGGCCGCACCCCGTTCCAGGAGGTGCTGACCACCCGGACCGCGCAGGGGGTGTCGCTGTTCTGCGACGGAGAACGGCAGAGCACCGAGTCCAGCCAGCTGGTCTATCACGAGGCACTCATGGTGCCCGCCCTGCTGCTCGCCGACCAGGTGCGCCGCGTGCTCGTGATCGGTTCCAGTGAGGGCGTCGCCTCCCAGCTCGCGATCGGAGCGGGCGCCGAGCGCGTCGACCACGTCGACATCGACGAGCTGGCCGTGACCGCCTGCGCGCGGTACCTGCCCTACGGCTACACGCCGGAGGAGCTTCGCGGTGCGGTCGACGGCGAGGGCGCGGTACGCGTGTTCTATCAGGACGGGTGGGAGTTCCTGGCGCGGGCGAAGGAACGCGGTGACACCTACGACGTCATCGTGATCGACCTGCCCGACGAGAACGACGACCCGGACGGGCAGCACAACCGCCTCTACGGCGAGGACTTCCTGACCCGCTGCGCCGAGCTGCTGGCCGGTGGCGGGGTCGTTACCTGCCAGGCCGGTTGCCCCACTCTTTGGCGCAACGACACGCTGCGGACCGCCTGGCACCGCTTTCAGCAGGCCTTCGGCACGGTCCTGTACTTCGGCTCGGACGAGCACGAATGGGTGTTCCTGAGCGGCCGGGCGGACCGGGTCCCGGACCCGGGCGGCCTCGTCGCGGCCAGGTTCGCCGAACGCGGGTGCCAGGCCGCGACGATGGACGCCGCCACGCTGCGCGGCGGGGGGCAGGGCCCCGGCACACCAGGCCCCAAAGGCCCAGCGCGAGAAGATGCGCGGGAAACCTGGCCGGCCCCGCGGGCACTATATGATAATAAGGGCGCGCTGCCCACCCGGAAAGTGGTGTAT
>NZ_JBHWEB010000070.1:50274-53851 GCF_042734395.1 Amycolatopsis sp. NPDC059657
AGTGGCGCCGTACTCACTGCGCCACTGAGCCGGACGTCGTCAGCTGCCGGAGGAACCGTCGCGGCCGCCGGCGCCATTGTCGATGATGATGGGGGCGGTCCCGACGCGAATGGTCGTCTGGCTTGGCCTGGGGCCGCCGCGGGTGTGGATCTTCTTGTCCACTTTCTCGATGGCCACGTACTCACGGTTCGCGGTCTTGCCGGAGATGGAGTAGCTGTACTGCCCGTGCGGCTGCCGGTCCACGGTGTCCGCGGCGACCTGCGGTTCCTGGGGCGTGGCATGGTTCAGCCCGTACGCGGACGCGACGATCGCCGCCAGCCCGGTGGCGGCCTTGCCGCCCATGAGCACTCGATCCGCGCGCCTGCCCCAGACCCGGGCGGAGGTGGCCTCGGGGGTGACGTTCTCTGTCATCAGCTTCCTTACTGTTTCTTTCGATGTCGCGAGCACTCGATCAGTGACTCGCGGCGATCCGATGGGGAACGAACGTGGCGCCGTCGTCGGTGATCAGCCCCGGGGTCTCCCGGATGCCCAGTCCTGCCGACTCGTCGCCGACGACCCGGGCGCCGAGCACCGGCCGCATTCCGTCGAAGTCGGGCAGCGGGGCGAACTCCTGGTACACATGACCTTCCTGCCCGTACGCACCGCCGACGGACTGTTCGTGGCCGGGTGCGCAGATCTGGATGTTCGCCCCTTCCCTGCCGAGCTTCGGCTTGCGCACGTAGCCGGTGAGTTCACGGGGCCCGTCCAGGTACGCGGGCAGCAGGTTCGGGTGGCCGGGGTACATCTCCCACAGGATCGCCAGCAGCGCCTTGTTGGACAGCAACATCTTCCACAGCGGTTCGATCCACGAGACCCCGGGAAGGCCGGCGACCACCTTGGGACCGAACAAGTCGTCGACCAGCCACTCCCACGGGTACAGCTTCGCCACGGCGTGCATCGGCTTACCGGTCGAGTCGACGAACCGCGCCTGGTCGACACTCCAGCCGATCTTTTCGACCGGCAGGCCCGCGGTGTCCAGCCCGGCCTCGGCCGCGGTCTCCTGGAGATAGGCGACGTTGACGTGATCCTCGCCCGAGGTTTCCATGTGGCTCCACACGAAGTGGACTTCCTTGGCCGGCAGCCGCGGGCCGACCTCGCGCCAGCGTGCGACCAGTGCTTCGTGCACCGAGTTCCACTGGTCGTCTTCAGGGAAGACATCGGTCTTCCTGCCACTGGATGACCGACGCTTCCAGCAGCGAGGTGGGCGTGTCGCCGTTGTACTCGAGCAGCTTGGCCGGACCGGAGCCGCCGTAACACAGGTCGAAGCGGCCGTACACGTGCGGATCGCGCCGCCGCCACGACTCGGCGAGATGCGGCCACACCCATTCCGGGATGGCGAAATCACGGAAGCGGTCGGTGCTGATCACGTGGTCCACGGCGTCCAGGCACATCGACTGCAGCACTTCGACGTCGGCTTCCAGCGTCAGTACCTCGTCCAGGTCGAAAACGTAGTGCACCGATTCGTCCCAGTAAGGACGCTTCCGTCCGTCCGGCAGTGTGGACGGTTCCCCGAACACCAGCCCCTGGTCCGCGACGATGCGTTGACAGTCCACACGGGACGGTGAGAGTTGCCGCCGCACCATTGCTCCTTCACGGTCGCCGGGCGCATTCCCGAAGAATCAAAGCCGTGATCATCGTGTGCTGGGCCAGGCGCAACCCGCAGGGGCGAAGTCGCGACAGGCACGGACAAACCTGCTCAAACTGCGGCAGCGCCGTCAGGCCGAACGGGCCCGGCCCGACCTCCGCTCGCTTGCCTTATGCCATCTGTCGACAGATGGCGAGACGTCAAGGTAAAACACCCGAATCGCACGACGCTGGTGAAATGGTGGGTATTCCGCAGATTTCGGATACCGAGCCGTTGAGTGACGACGATACGTTTTTTGTGAGGGGAGGCCTCTCCTCGAGGAATCGAGCCCTGGGTGGCAGACATGAAGAAACGAGCTTCGCTGGGGATGGCTGGCCGGGCGGTGGTCGTGACCCTCGGTGCCGTCATGACGGCCACGTCGGTCGCGGCACCGGCTCAGGCGGCCGGCGAGTGGTGGGATTGGATTTCTGACGCACCCACCGTCCACCTGGTCCGCGACTACGGCGCCCCTGATGACAAGCGGGCACCTTATTTGGCATACGACGCGGCAGAGCGCGATCTACCCGGCTGGCTACGGCCCGGGTGCCGCCACAGTTCACAGACCGTCTTGCAAACCGTGGCATCGGTCAACGACGGAATCGGCTATGTCGCCCGCAACTTCTGCAAGAAGTCGCGGGCTACAGGTTAGTTCGGGGCGTGACGTTCGCGCTCTCATGGCGCTCGCGGTCAAGTCGGCCGCAGGTGGAGTGATCAGCACACGTTTTATTGAGCCGCAAGGCAAATGTGGCGTGTTCAGTCTGCGGCGTAGCGGACTTCTTCCTTGCCGAAGAAGCCTTTGACGCGGTCGGGCTGGTTCTGGCGGCGGCGCAGGTGGGTGCGTGCGCCCGCCGCCAGTTCGGCTTTGGATCGGGGTGTTGTTGTTGCGGTGACATGACGTTTGAGGTCGCCGTTGAGCAGTTCGACGGGGTTGAGCTCGGGGCTGTAGCCGGGCAGGAAGTGCATCTCGATCCGCTCGGCCCGCTCGGCGAGCCAGGCTTTGAGCACTTTCGCCCGGTGTGAGGGGTGCCCGTCCACGATCAGGTGGACCTTGCGGTCAAGCTGGCGGACCAGCCGGTCCAGGAACGTGATCATCACTCCTACATTGAATCCGCCCTCGAACACGGTGAAATAGAGTTCGCCCTTGTTGCTGATCGCGGCCATCGCGTTGACCGTGAACCGCCTGCCGGTCTTGGGCACCGCCGGGGTCTGCCCGACCGGTGCCCAGGTCGCGGCCACCGATGCGTCCGAGCGCAGCCCGGTCTGATCCAGCCACAACACCACGGCGTTTTCCTGTTTCGCCCGCGCGGCGATCGCCGGATACCGCTCATCCAGCCACAACTGCACCGCCTCAGGGTTCTTCTCATACGCCACCCGGATCGGCTTCTGCGGGGACAGGCCCCACGACCGCAGATACTTCCCGATCGTCTGCCGCGACAACTCCAGCCCGAACCAATCCTTCACCAGCTGAGCGACCAGCCCCCGCGTCCACACCAGCCCCACCAGCTGCAGCTGATCCGGATACCTGCCCAGCACCGCACGCCGCACCCGCGCCTGCGCCCGCGTGTCCAACGCCTTCTGCTCACCCGCACGACGACCACGTTTCCGCGCCGAAAGCCCCCGATTCCCCTTACCCCGGAACGCATTCACCCACCGCGACACCGAACGCAACCCCACCCCGAACGACTCCGCCGCAGCCTCCTGAGTCAACCCCGACTCCACCGCAGCTACCACCCGCCGCCGCAGATCCTCCTGCGACGACGGGGAAAGCCGCTTCGCGCTGATCACAGTCACCTTCACACCATAACCAACGACCACGCCATATTTGAGTTACTCATCAATAACTCGGCGCTGACTGCTGCGAACTGCGACCAGTCGAGGCCAGGCCGCATCAGGGCCTGGCCTCTTGCCGTGCGG